>JAJBTP010000297.1 GCA_020860805.1 Tannerellaceae bacterium
AAATATTACATTTTAACGTTATTAATAATATAACCTTTGTGTCAAATCTAATAGTGAAGCTTGTATGAGAATCGAAAAGATAATAAACGCCTGGTTACCTACCCGAAGGTTGAAACTATTTGCTGTAGTTGCAGCAGGTATGATTGCCGGGCTGGGACTCTACAGTTTTTATGCATCCCGGGCCTGGAGTTATTTGTCGGATGATCCTGCTACGTGTGTAAATTGTCATATTATGGCACCTTATTATGCTTCCTGGGATCATAGTTCCCATAATTTACATGCAACCTGTAACGATTGGCATGTCCCCCAGGACAATATAATTAAGAAGTGGTTTTTCAAAGGACAGGACGGATTACGTCATGCCGCTGTTTTTACTATGAAAGGTGAACCACAGGTCATTGAGGCCATTGATGAAAGCGCAGAAGTAATTATGAATAACTGTATTCGTTGCCATCAGCAATTGAATACAGAATTTGTAAATACCGGAAGGGTAGATTATAAAATGACTCAAATGGGGGAGGGTAAAGCCTGTTGGGATTGCCATAGAGATGTACCTCATGGAGGGAAAAATAGTCTGGCCACTACTCCTTCAGCCCTGGTTCCTTATCCGAAAACGAATGTACCCAAATGGCTTAAAGACTTACATAAAGGAAAAATAAAATAAAAAATAGTAACAGACAGAATATGGAAAAGAAGTTAAAATCATGGCAGGGATGGCTGTTGTTCTTTGGAACGATGGTTGTTGTTTTTGTATTAGGCATGTTAGCTGCCTCTATTACGGAAAGGAGAGCGGAGATTGTAAGTGTATTCAATAACCGGAAGGTAAATATTACGGGTATAGAATCCCGCAACGAAGTGTTTGCCGATAATTATCCGCGTGAATACGATACGTGGTTACAGACTGCAGATACGACTTTTAAGACCCTGTTTAATGGGAATGCTGCGGTTGATGTATTGGCTGAACGTCCTAATATGGTTATTCTGTGGGCAGGATATGCTTTTTCAAAAGACTATTCTACTCCCCGGGGGCATATGCATGCTGTTGAAGATATACGTGAAACATTACGGGTAGGTGCCCCTATGGGGCCGGAAGATGGGCCACAACCGGCTACCTGCTGGACCTGTAAAAGTCCGGACGTTCCCCGGATGATGCAGGCATTGGGAGTTGGTAACTTCTATAATAATAAATGGGCTGCTTTTGGTGATGAAATTGTTAATCCGATAGGATGTGCGGATTGCCACGAACCGGAACATATGAATCTGCAGATAAGCCGCCCGGCATTGATTGAAGCATTTGAACGCCAGGGTAAGGATATCAGGAAAGCAACTTTACAGGAAATGCGTTCATTAGTATGTGCTCAATGTCATGTGGAGTATTATTTTAAGCCGGATAATAAATATCTGGAATTTCCGTGGGATCATGGTTTAACTGTGGAAGATATGGAAAAATATTATGATGATTTTCAATATGCCGACTATATTCATAAATTGAGTAAAGCTCCTATATTGAAAGCCCAACATCCGGATTATGAAATAGCCCAGATGGGTATCCATGGCCAACGTGGTGTTTCCTGCGCAGATTGCCATATGCCTTATATGAGTGAAGGTGGTGTAAAATTTAGCGACCATCATATTCAAAGCCCTTTGGCAAATATAGACCGTACCTGCCAGGTATGTCACCGGGAAAGTGAGGAGACTTTACGGAACAATGTCTATGAAAGACAATTAAAAGCAAATGAACTCCGGAACCGTCTGGAAGATGAGCTGGCTAAAGCCCACCTGGAAGCTGAGTTTGCCTGGAAACAGGGAGCCTCTGAGTCACAAATGCAGAATATCCTGCAATTACTTCGCCAGGCACAGTGGAGATGGGATTTCGGCGTAGCTTCACACGGTGCAGCTTTTCATGCACCACAGGAAACACAACGAATTCTGGCAAATGGTTTAGACCGTGCGATGCAGGCTCGTTTGTCAACAGCCCGTTTATTAGCCCAACTCGGATTTACAGGAGAAGTCCCGTTACCGGATGTTTCTACTAAAGCAAAAGCGCAAAAATATATAGGCCTGGATATGGAGCAGGAGCGTGCCGATAAAAAAATATTTATAGAAACAATCGTTCCCCAATGGCTGAAAGAAGCAAAAGAAAATAACAGACTGATTGAAAGAAGCTGATTTGCCATTCATTAAAAACTTATGTGGAAACAACCTTGGGGATATGCGGAAGGATGGGCTATTTGTGCAGGCCTGTTTTTTACCGGATTGGTCTTGCAATGGCATTTCGGGAAAGTAGATGTCGATATATACCGTTATCCTGTCAATATTCTGATAGGAATTACCTGGTTGATTCTGTTGGTGAGTTTGTCATTTATCGGTAAAAAGAGAAAAATTGTCCGGTGGTTTTCCGGGATAAAAGCCAGTCTGACAGCTATGATTTCGTTGTTAGTGATGGTAATTGTGATGGGGCTGACCCGCCAGGTTTCTCCCGGAGCCGATCTGTCTTCTTCCGGAGGAATCTCCCGGTTAGGGTTTATGCAGATGACAGTTTCCTGGCCTTTTCTATTACTTTTCTTTTATTTCATATCTGTTCTGGGATTGGTTACACTCCGGCGCCTTTCTTCATTTCGTAAAAAAGATATAGGTTTCGCCTGCAATCATGTAGGGCTTTTCATAGCATTAACCGCCGCTATTTTGGGAAGTGGAGATCTGGAACGTATGCGTATGACTGTACAGGCAGACCAGGTAGAATGGCGGGCAATTAATTTGCAAAATGAACTTGTCGAAATGCCTTTGGCTATTGAGTTGCACTCATTTACAATAGATGAATATCCCCCTAAACTTCTTATTGTGGATAATTTTACCGGGAAACCACAGCCGGAAAATTATCCGCAAAATATCGTTGCAGAAGACATTCCTATGCATGGGCGTATAATGGACTGGGAATTTAGTCTCATAGAATATCTGCCCATGGCCGCCTGTTATCTGCAACAGGATACCACGCGTTTTGTGGAATTTCACTCTGTTGGTGCAACCTGCGCTCTCTATGTCAAAGCTGAAAATAAAAAAGAAAACATCCGCAGAGAAGGTTGGGTTAGTTGTGGGAATCATCTTTTCCCTTATATCTCTTTACCATTGACTGCTACAGAGAGTTTGATAATGCCGGAACGTGAGCCCCGCAAATATACATCCGAAATAACAGTTTATACGCAGAATGGTGAGATACATGCGGCAACCATAGATGTTAATAAACCATTTACCGTAAACGGTTGGAAAATCTATCAGGTAAGTTATGATGAATCTATGGGTAAGTGGAGTACTATCAGTGTCTTTGAACTGGTTAAAGATCCCTGGATGTTTTTAGTGTATACGGGAATAGTTCTGATGTTGTTAGGTGCTCTTTTCCTTTTTAGTACTGCACCCGTAAAAAAAGAAAAATGATGAATTGGAATTCGTTTGTATATTTTGCGATTCCGTCGGTTATGGCCTGGTCGATAGGGGCAGGGATGGCTTATAAATTACATAAAGAGCGGATGGCTATTCTCTGGACTATCATAGGGCTGGTGTTATTTTCTGTTTTTATGGCTGGGTTGTGGATTTCTTTAGAGCGGCCTCCTTTGCGTACTATGGGTGAGACCCGGTTATGGTATTCTTTTTTTCTGCCGGTAGCCGGTTTATTGACTTATTCCCGCTGGCGGTATAACTGGATACTTTCCTTTAGTACACTGATGGCTGTCGTTTTTATTTGTATCAATCTGTTTACACCCGAAATACATAATAAAGCGTTGATGCCGGCACTTCAGAGTCCATGGTTTGCTCCTCATGTAATTGTATATATGTTTGCCTATGCCTTGTTGGGGGCAGCAGCTATTATCGCCTGTTGGTTTCTGCTACCTGCTAATCGCAGAAAACAGGATGCCGGAATTATGTCTCTTACTGATAATCTCGTATATGTGGGGACTGCTTTTATCACAATTGGTATGCTCTTTGGAGCATTATGGGCAAAAGAGGCATGGGGACATTATTGGAGCTGGGACCCAAAAGAAACATGGGCGGCAGCCACGTGGATGGGATATCTGGTGTATATCCATTTCCGATTGTATCATAAAAGCTCTTCCCATAGCGCTTTGGGTGTTTTACTTATCTCCTTTTTACTGTTACAAATCTGTTGGCTTGGAGTAAATTATTTACCTTCGGTCCAGGGTACCAGTATTCATGTGTATAACTAACGAAGAGTAATCTAACTTAAAAAAATAGCATCTATGAACAAATTGTCTATGGCAATTGCCGGTATAAGTTTTCTATTTGCCGGAACATTGTTTGCCGAAAATGCTGAAACAAAAGAAAATGAATTTTCTATGGGTGTACAGTTACGCCCTCGTGCAGAATATCGTAATGGCGTTTTATTTCCTCGTTCTACCGGACAAACACCTGCCGGATTTATCAATAACCGGGCCCGTTTGATGATGGATTATAAACGGGATAGGTTATCTATTGGTTTAGCTGCTCAACATGTGGGTGTGTGGGGACAGGATGCACAGATTGAAAAAGATGGCCGGATGATGATAAACGAAGCATGGGCTAACCTGGATTTAGGTTCCGGATTATTTATGAAATTCGGACGCCAAAGCCTCGTCTACGATGATGAACGTATTTTAGGAAGTCTGGACTGGAATGTGTCAGGGCGTTTTCATGATGCGTTAAAGTTAGGATATGAAAATACACAGAATAAACTACATGTTATCCTGGCATTTAATCAGAATGATGAAAGAAGAATAGACGGAACCTATTATAGCATGACGGATGCACAACCTTACAAATCTATGCAGACTGTGTGGTATCAACATCTTTGCCCGGCAGATTTCAGGATTTCTTTTATATTTATGAATTTAGGCCAGGAAACAGGTACACAGGAAAATGCAGATACTAAATTTATGCAGACATTTGGTACCAATCTGAACTATCTCCAAAAAGATTGGCAACTAAACGGGACTTTTATTATCAGACGGGAAAAGAAGCTAAAAGTGGAGAGACGGTTGCGGCCTTTATGTGGTCGGTTAACGGAGCTTACCGGATTGACCCCCAATGGCGTATATTGGCAGGTATAGACTATTTAAGTGGTGCGGATTCACAATCCGGAAAATATAAAGCCTTTAATCCGTTATATGGTACTCATCATAAATTCTATGGTGCCATGGATTATTTTTATGCTTCTGCTTTTGCCGATGGTTATAATCCGGGATTATGGGATACCCAGGTAGGATTATCTTTTCAACCTTCGCAAAAAGTAAGTCTGTCTTTAAACTACCATTATTTTGCAACTGCAGCTACTGTATATGATGAAGATGTAAAACAAAACAAGGGATTAGGTTCGGAAATAGATTTACAGGTTGACTGGAATATTATGAAAGATGTTCGTTTATCTGCCGGATATTCAACCCTGTTTGGAACAGCAACCATGCAGGTGGTAAAAGGAGGAAATCCATCGCATTGGCAGGATTGGGGATGGGTTTCGATAAATGTTAATCCTAAAGTATTTATTGCAAAATGGTAATCTGATTAGTTGAAAAATTGTACTTTTGTATACTAACTGGCACGCAGATTGGGCTTTGGGCATAATCTGCGTGTTTTGCTAAATCAGGTTATGCAGGTTACAGATATTTTTAATATCCCGCTGTTTCGTAATTTCACGTCCAAAATGAAAGAAGAGTTTTTGGACCAGGTGGAGTATGTTATTGAACAATATCCGAAAGGTGAAGTCATGATCCGGCAGGGAACTGTTTGTAATCATCTTCATATTTTACTTAAAGGAAAGCTGCATGTGGATGTAATGGATGTTTCGGGTATTGAAGTACGGGTAGAGACCATAAAAGCGCAGCGTTCCTTTGGAACTCCTCATATTTTTGCAGAGAAGAATCAGTTTCCGGCTACTTTTACTGTTGTGGAAGATGTCATCCTATTCAAAGCAACTAAAGAATCAGTCTTTAAAATAATGAATAGTATGCCTTTGTTTCTGCAGAATTTTCTTTGTGTAAGTACCAGTTGTAATAAATGTACGATGACCCGTTTGAGAGTACTTTCTTTCCGGGGGATTCGAAACCGTTTTATCCGTTATTTGTTTGAACATATGAAGGAAGGTTCCAATCTCATCGAAATGGAACATACACAGGTACAGTTGGCAGAATACCTGGGTGTTACCCGTCCGGCCCTTTCCAAAGAGATAAGGAAACTGGAAGAAGAGGGATTTATCACTTTTAAACGGTGGACAGATATATATCCACAACAAACAAGGGTTGGCCTACATGCTATAATTTGAATTTTTGCTAAATAAAAAGAAATATGAACCGCAGTTTTAGACTTTTTGTTTTCCTGATATTAATAATCCCAGTCATGACAAATGCACAAAAGAAACCGATCGTATTGTTTCCTGCCGGTGCTCCGGGTGAAACTGTACAATTAACAGAAAAATCAGATGCTACCGGAGATAAAGTGGCAGGTAAACCAGTCATACGTTTAACCGATGTAAGTATTCCTACAATTACCATTTTTCCGGCTCCGGACGAGTACGCAAACGGAGCAGCTATACTGGTTTGTCCCGGAGGAGCCTATAATATACTTTCCTATAATCTGGAAGGAGAAGAAATTTGCCACTGGCTGAATGATTTGGGCATTACGGCCGTTTTGCTAAAATACCGTGTTCCCCGCCGGGAAGGACAGGATAAACATGTGGCCCCTTTACAGGATGCGCAGCGCGCTCTTGCTTATATGCGTTCCCATGCGGATAAATATGACATCGATCCGGGACGGATAGGAGTCATGGGATTCTCTGCGGGAGCCCATCTATCAGTTATGTTAAGCAATAGTTTCAGAGAGAGAGCCTATATGCAGATTGATGAGACTGATAATGTGAGTATCCGGCCTAATTTTTGCTTATTAGTTTATCCGGCGTATCTGGACGGAGAGAACTTTGGATTAACTCCTGAAATAAAAGTTACCAAACAAACACCCCCTACCTGTATTATTCAGACAGAAGATGATAAAAACTATATAAATAGCAGCCTTTTTTATTACTATGCATTAAAAGAAGCCGGTATTCCGGCAACGATGCACCTATATTCCAAAGGTGGTCATGGATATGGTATGCGCGATGTGGGCACCCAGGTAAGAGAATGGCCGGACCGGGCAGAAGACTGGCTGCGGGATTTGAATGTGATAGATTAAGAAAAAATGCTTATCTTTGTATGTTCTGTCAGATAAACATCTTTAGAGAAAGCTTGTTATTCTGTAGATATAAACTTAACTACCAGGGGGCTGACCGGTTTTGACAGCGGGTAGAAATGGTTTGTAAGCATGTAGTGCGTTGTCGGTTTGCACTTAAATCTCAGTCGGCGAACAATTAACTGGCGAAAATAATTACGCTCTCGCTGCTTAATCGAAGTATAGTAGATTCAAGCTTAATCCCCGCAGTAGCTGTGGGGACGTGACATCACCCGGATGCTGTGGCTTCGAAGCTTTCCGATCAGGTGGTGCAGCAATATCGGAGATAGTGTAAGGTAAGCCTCGGGTCTTACATGAAACTTTAGAGGATACGGTTTGAGTGGGTGGCTTCGGTCTTGCTCAGGCCCGACAATCGAAGGCGAAGATAAACATGTAGAAAGCAAATTAGTTCCTCGTTTGGACGAGAGTTCGAATCTCTCCATCTCCACAAAAGAGCCTTGTAAGTAAAACAATTACAGGGCTTTTTTATGAAGTGGGATCAGAAAGTACACGCAAAAACAATGGAAAGTTCCCGTCATACCA
>JAJBTP010000071.1 GCA_020860805.1 Tannerellaceae bacterium
TCATAAGATATCAACGAAATGAACACAAAAATTCAGGAACTGACCGGAAAAATTTACCGGGAAGGTGTAGAAAAAGGTAATGAAGAGGCAAACCGGATTATTGCAGATGCCAACTCTCAGAAACAGGCAATAATCAGTGAAGCCGAAACTGAGGCGAAACGCATTGTTGAAAATGCGCAAAAGCAGGCGGCAGATCTTAAAAAGAACACAGAAGCAGAGTTGAAACTCTTCGCAAATCAGGCTGTGGAAGCTTTAAAAAGCGAAATAACAAATCTGGTAACCGGTGAGGTAACAACTGCGAATGTGAAAGCTGTAACTACTGACAGTGCTTTCATGCAAAAAGTTATGTTGGAAATGGCCCAGGAATGGGCTAAAAATGAAGGTATCACCATTCAGGCTCCGGATGCGGAGGCTTTAAGTAAGTATTTTGCTTCGAATGCAAAAGACCTGTTGAATAAAGGAGTGAAAATTGAAAAAGTCAATGGTAGAAATGCGTCTTTTACAATTGTTCCGGCAGATGGGTCTTATAAAGTTAGTTTTGGTGAAGATGAGTTTGTATCATTTTTTAAAGAATTCCTTCGTCCTCAACTGATAGAAATGTTGTTCTGATATGGGTAAATATTATTATCTGATAGCAGGACTCCCCAATATAGAATTAGATGATAGCAAATTAACTTACTCTTTATCCGATTTCCGGGACGAACTCAATGGTAATCTAACGACTGCAGACCAGCGGTTGATTGACCTGTTCTTCTTTAAATTCGATAATAAAAATCTGATTCAACAACTTCAACATCCGGATTCAGAACCGGATCCAAGGGGAAATCTTTCATATGATGAATTGACCGATCTTATCACTATTGTAAGGGAAGATGATAAAGCTCCTCAGAATAGTTTGATACCTCCTTATTTTACTCCTTTTCTGCAGACATATTTTGCAGGGGAAGGACAGGAGGGAAAGCAGGTCATTTCATGGGAAGACCGGTTGGCTTCATATTATTATGATTATGCAATGAAAAGCGCGAACCGGTTTGTGGCAGACTGGTTTGAACTCAACCTCAATATTAATAATATATTAACGGCTATAACCTGCCGGAAGTTTGGTCTGGATAAAGCCGGTTATATAGTCGGTAACAATGAGGTTGCAGAAGCCATTCGTACCTCCAATGCCCGTGATTTTGGTTTAGGTGAGTTGGATTATCTGCCCGCTCTGCTACGTGTTGCTGAAGAAAATGACCTGTATGCCCGTGAGCGTAGGATTGATCAAATCAAGTGGGAATGGCTGGAAGAGAATACCTTCTTTAAGCCTTTCGACATAGAAAGTATTTTTGCTTACCTATTAAAACTTGAGTTGATTGAGCGCTGGGTTAAACTGGACAGAAATGCCGGTAAGCAGACTTTCAGGGAACTGGTAGGTAGTATGAAAAAAGGAAGCAATCACGCATTGGAAGAATTTAAAAGAAACAATAAAAAATAACTTATGGCTACGAAGGGAATTGTAAAGGGTATCGTATCCAACCTGGTAACAGTGGAGGTAGACGACCCGGTTTCTCAGAATGAGATCTGTTACATCTCCGTTGGGGGCGTGCGGCTCATGGCTGAGGTAATCAAAGTGATAGGTAACAATGCCTACGTACAGGTGTTTGAGAGCACCCGCGGTATGAAGGTAGGAGATGAAGCAGAATTTATGGGACACATGTTGGAAGTAACATTGGGTCCTGGGATGCTTTCTGCAAACTATGATGGTCTGCAAAATGACCTGGATAAAATGGAGGGTGTTTTCCTGCAACGGGGAGACTATACATATGCCTTGAATGATGAAAAACAATGGGATTTTAAACCGATAGCCGAACCTGGAGATAAAGTTCGTGCCGGTGGCTGGTTAGGTGAAGTGGATGAAAACTTTCAGCCACACAAAATTATGGTTCCCTTCGCATGGGAAGGAACCTATACTGTTAAGTCAGTAGTGCCGGAAGGTAAATATGTGGTTACCGATACCGTCGCTGTGGTTATTGCTGAAGATGGAACAGAAAAACCTGTTACTATGATTCAGAGATGGCCGGTTAAAAAAGCGGTTACCTGTTATCGGGAAAAACCACGTCCTTATAAATTGCTGGAAACAGGGGTTCGTACCATTGATACTGTAAACCCGATTGTAGAAGGGGGAACCGGATTTATTCCCGGTCCTTTTGGTACCGGCAAAACAGTATTACAACATGCCATTTCCAAACAGGCAGAGGCGGATATCGTAATTATTGCAGCGTGTGGTGAGCGTGCAAATGAGGTAGTGGAAATCTTTGCTGAATTCCCTCACCTGGTAGACCCGCATACCGGACGTAAACTTATGGAACGTACCATTATTATTGCCAATACATCCAACATGCCGGTGGCAGCCCGTGAAGCTTCCGTATATACAGCGATGACTATTGCTGAATATTACCGCACCATGGGGCTGAAGGTACTGTTAATGGCCGACTCTACTTCCCGCTGGGCACAGGCACTGCGTGAAATGTCTAACCGCCTGGAGGAACTTCCCGGACCGGATGCATTCCCGATGGACTTATCGGCTATTGTGGCTAATTTCTATGCCCGTGCAGGCTATGTAGAATTAAATAACGGACAATCCGGTTCTGTTACCTTTATTGGTACCGTATCTCCGGCAGGAGGTAATCTGAAAGAACCGGTAACGGAGAATACCAAGAAAGTGGCCCGTTGTTTCTATGCGTTGGAACAGGAACGGGCTGACCGTAAACGGTACCCGGCAGTGAATCCGATTGATAGTTATTCCAAATATCTTGAATATCCGGAATTCCAGAATTATATTGCAAATCATATCTCACCCACATGGATTGAGAAGGTAAATGAGATTAAAACCCGTATGTTACGCGGTAAGGAAATTGCCGAACAGATTAACATTCTTGGGGATGATGGAGTACCGGTGGAATATCACATAGTATTCTGGAAATCGGAATTAATAGACTTTGTGATTTTACAACAGGATGCCTTTGACGATATCGATGCGGTAACGCCCTTGAACCGTCAGGAATTTATGTTGAATAAGATTGTCGAAATCTGCCGTACCGAATTTAATTTCGAGACCTTTACTGAGGTAATGGAATATTTCAAGAATATGATCAACATATTTAAACAGATGAACTATTCTGTCTATGAAAGTGAGCAATTCAATAATTTCAACGAGCAACTGGACGCACTGGTGGCAGAGCGCGCTGAAAAATAAGTAAGATATGGCAACAAAAGCATTTCAAAAAATATATACAAAAATCACCCAGATTACAAAAGCGACCTGTTCGTTAAGAGCAACAGGAGTTGGGTATGATGAGTTAGCTTCCGTAGATGGAAAACTGGCTCAGGTGGTAAAGATTATCGGCGATGAAGTGACTTTGCAGGTATTTTCCGGAACCGAAGGTATCCGTACCAATGCAGAAGTTGTTTTCATGGGTAAAGCCCCTACGCTGAAAGTAAGTGAACAACTGGCAGGTCGTTTCTTTAATGCCTATGGTGACCCTATTGACGGAGGTCCGGTACCTGAAGGTAAGGAAGTAGAAATCGGTGGTCCCTCAGTAAATCCGGTGCGCCGTAAACAACCGTCGGAACTGATTGCAACCGGTATTGCGGGTATTGACCTGAACAATACATTGGTAACAGGACAAAAGATTCCTTTCTTTGCGGACCCTGACCAGCCTTTTAACCAGGTGATGGCAATGGTGGCCCTTCGTGCCGAATCGGATAAAATTATTCTGGGCGGTATGGGTATGACCAATGATGATTATCTGTTCTTTAAAAATACCTTTAGCAACGCTGGCGCATTAGACCGTATTGTTAGTTTTATCAATACTACGGAAGACCCTTCAGTGGAGCGTATCCTGATTCCGGATATGGCATTAACCGCTGCTGAGTATTTTGCTGTTGAAAAGAATGAAAAGGTGCTGGTTCTGTTGACAGACATGACTAACTATGCGGATGCTTTGGCTATCGTATCTAACCGTATGGACCAGATTCCGTCAAAAGATTCTATGCCAGGTTCGTTGTATTCAGACCTTGCCAAGATTTATGAAAAAGCGGTGCAATTCCCGGCTGGTGGTTCCATCACCATTATTGCAGTAACAACTCTGTCGGGTGGTGATATTACACACGCTGTACCGGATAATACCGGATATATCACAGAAGGACAGTTGTATCTGCGCCGTGATAGTGATATTGGTAAAGTAATTGTTGACCCATTCCGTAGTTTGTCTCGTTTGAAACAGTTGGTAACCGGTAAGAAAACACGGGAAGACCATCCACAGGTGATGAATGCAGCCGTTCGTTTGTATGCGGATGCTGCTAATGCGAAAACCAAAATGGAAAATGGTTTCGACCTGACGGACTATGATACCCGTACACTTTCGTTTGCCAAAGAATATTCCGACAAACTATTGGCTATCGATGTAAACCTTGATACCACTCAGATGTTGGATGTTGCCTGGGGGCTGTTCGGTGAATACTTTACTCCTGCGGAAGTAAATATTAAGCAGGAACTGGTTGAGAAATACTGGAATAACTAATTTGGAGAATAAATAAGTCATAAACAACAATTGATTTAAATGACAAAAAGACAAACTTAAAATTGTCAACAGTCCACTGTCAATTGTCAATTTGAAAAGCATGGCAATAAAGTTTCAATATAATAAAACATCTCTTCAACAGCTTGAAAAGCAACTGAAGATGCGTGAGCGTTCCCTACCTACGATTAAAAGTAAGGAGAGTGCGCTACGTGTTGAAGTGAAGCGAACCAAAGATGAGGTGGGAAAGTTGGAACTTCAGCTCGAAAATGAAATTCAGAGTTACGATAATATGGTGGCTTTATGGAATGAGTTTAATCCGGAACTGATAGAAGTAAAGGATGTATCTCTTTCTATAAAGAAGATTGCAGGCGTAAAAATACCTGTCCTGGATGATATAGTATTTGAAATCGGTTCGTATAGCCTGTTCAATGCTCCATCCTGGTACACCGAAGGAATCGAATTACTCAAGAAACTGGCACGTACCGGGATTGAGGCTGAATTTACAGGTATGAAGCTGGAGTTATTGGAGCATGCACGCAAGAAAACAACTCAGAAAGTAAATCTTTTTGAAAAGGTTCAGATACCGGGATACCGGGATGCAATCCGGAAGGTAAAACGGTTTATGGAAGATGAAGAAAGCCTTTCCAAATCTTCACAAAAAATCATGCGTGCAAATCAGGAAAAACGGAAAGCAAAAGAAGAAGAGGAGGCCGTATCATGATTACCAATATGAGAAAATATGCCTTTATGGTATACCATAGGGAGTATGATAGTTTCCTGGCTAAATTACAGGAACTGGGTGTTATCCATATTCAGGAAGTCCGTCCGGCGTTGGAGGATACGAATTTACAGCTGATTCTTTCTCAACGGAAAAGAGTCAATGATGTATTACGTAGTCTGAAAAAGCTGAATGAAAAAAAGCAAGCGTTCGAATTATCTCCGGAACGTGAGTTAGATAAAGAACAGGGTCTGGCTTTACTGGCACAGATAGAAGAGATGCAGGAAAGAAAAATCCAGTTGCAAACAGTTGCCGCTTCATTGGAGAAAGAGATCGACTTTATGAAAATATGGGGAGATTTTTCTTACTCTGATATTCATAAATTGCATGAAGCCGGTTATAAAGTGACTTTCTTTACTTGCCCGTCGTCAAAATTTGATCCGGAATGGATTGATAAATATAATGCGATAGAAGTTAACAATATCCAATCTGTTTCTTATTTCATTACCATAACAAAAAGTGATGAAGTTATAGATGTGGATGCAGAACGTCCAAAGATGCCCGATAGTGGTTTGGCTGCTTTGGAAAGTAATCTTAACCAGGTGCAGGATAATATCATTCAGATAGATGCTGACATGGAAGAACGTGCTGTAGCTGATTATAATACATTAGTGCTTCTGGATAAAAATTTGCAGAATGAATTTAATGTAGCAAATGTACGGCTTCAAACTGAGCCACAGGCTAACGATAAATTAATGATGCTGGAGGGTTGGGTACCTGATGAAAGCGCATCAAGCCTGGAAAAAGAGTTGGAAAGAAGTGGATACTATTTTGAATTAATGGATATTACTGAAGAGGATAGAGTACCGATTAAACTGAGAAATAATAAGTTTACGGCACTTTATGAACCTATCACGAAGATGTTTGCATTACCTAAATATAGTGAATTTGATCCGACTCCATTCTTCGCACCCTTCTTTATGCTTTTCTTTGGACTTTGTTTCGGAGATGGTGGATACGGTCTTATTATGCTGCTGGTATGTACCTATTTTAAGACAAGAGTACCTAAAGATTATAAACCCTTTTTATCTTTATTCCAGTTATTTGGATTATCTGCTATTATCGTAGGAACGTTAACCGGGTCATTTTTCGGTATAACTTTGGCTGAAGTTCCGGCTTTGGTGAAAGTAAAAGATTATTTCCTGACTACGGATAATCTGATGACCATTTCAATTGTATTAGGATTAGTACAAATTGTATTTGGTAAGATTGTGGCAGCTTTCCAGACAAAAGCTCAAAAAGGAGTTAAATATAGCGTAGCTTCATTTGCATGGATATTTGTGATTGTAGCTCTTCTATGTGCTTTCGGATTACCTATGTTAGATATTCATTTACCGGATGTTGCTGTAACTATATTTTATGTAATTGCAGGACTTGGGTTGTTGATTGCTTTCGTGTATAATACACCCGGAAAAAATATTTTCATGAATGTAGGTTCCGGTCTTTGGGTAACTTATAATACAGCATCCGGATTATTAGGAGATACTCTCTCTTATATACGTTTATTTGCTATAGGTTTGACCGGTGCTATTTTAGGAGGCGTGTTTAATACGCTGGCTATAGACCTGACGGATGGATTACATATTGTTCCACGGATCATTTGTATGACTTTAATCCTTGTATTCGGACATTCTCTAAACTTTGCCTTGTGTACTATCAGTGCATTGGTTCACCCGTTACGTCTGACCTTTGTAGAGTATTATAAAAATGCAGAGTTTGGAGGAGGAGGAAAGGAGTATACTCCGTTTAAAAAAGCGTAATGGATTTCAGAAGGTAAGAAGTCAAAGAAGTAAACAATTAAAAAAACAAACAATAATTAAAAAACAAATTAGTATGGAACCAATTTTATTAGCCTATTTAGGTATTGCATTAATGGTTGGATTAACCGGTATCGGTAGTAGTTATGGTGTTACTATTTGTGGTAATGCTGCAGTAGGAGCCTTAAAAAAGAATCCGGATGGTATGGGTAGTTATATAGCTTTAAGTGCACTTCCCAGTTCACAGGGTTTATATGGCTTTGTGGGTTATTTCCTTTTGCAGGGTTATCTGGTGGATAGTATTTCTATGTGGACTGCTGCTGCTGTATTTGGTGCCGGTTTAGGATTGGGACTAGTTGGTTTATTCTCTTCTATCCGTCAGGCACAGGTATGTGCAAATGGTATTCAGGGAGTAGCTGCCGGTAAGGATGTATTTGGTGGAACTATGGTATTAGCTGTATTCCCTGAATTATATGCTATCCTTGCTCTACTTGTATTAATCCTTATCAGTGGAACACTACCGGCATAAGAGACGTTTAATTATAGTTAATATAGAAAGCCATTCCTTTGCAGGAATGGCTTTTTTGTTCCCACATTTTCAGGTAATTAGGTTTAATGTACTAAAATTAACAACTCTTTCTTTAAAAAAGATTTTAAACTGTATCTTTGTAGTCTAAGAT
>JAJBTP010000291.1 GCA_020860805.1 Tannerellaceae bacterium
GTTTTTAACTATATAAATAATTTATAGTATGGCCACCTATCTTCATGTGTTTCACCGGAATGTATTTACTTTGCTAAGTCTTTGTATTTCTCTTTTTATGTTAGCTTGCTCTGAAGTGAAAGGACCTGTTGCTGTTGGGCCTATACCCAGTGAAAGACAGATGAACTGGCAGGAGATGGAATATTATGCCTTTATCCATTTTGGTATTAATACGTTTACAGATGTGGAATGGGGATATGGAGATAAGTCTCCTTCTTTGTTTAATCCTTCGGATTTAGACTGCCGGCAGTGGGCTAAAGTTTGTAAAGATGCTGGAATGAAAGGAATTATTTTGACAGCTAAACATCATGATGGTTTTTGTTTATGGCCTTCTGAATATACAGAATATTCTGTGAAGCAATCGCCCTGGCGTGGTGGAAAAGGCGATTTGGTTAGAGAATTGTCGGATGCCTGTAAAGAATATGGTTTGAAGTTAGGTATTTATCTTTCTCCATGGGATAGAAATCATCCGGACTATGGAAAACCGGAATATATTACCTATTTCAGAAATCAACTTCGTGAATTATTATCTGATTATGGAGATATATTTGAAGTCTGGTTTGATGGAGCAAATGGAGGTAGTGGTTATTACGGAGGAGCAAATGAAGAACGCAGGATAGACAGGAGGACCTATTATGATTGGCCCCATACATTTGAGTTAGTAAGGGAATTACAACCTAATGCCGTTATTTTTAGCGATGGCGGACCGGATGTGCGATGGTGTGGCAATGAAGAAGGATGGGTTAGCGAAACAAACTGGAGTTTGTTAAGACGGGATGAAGTATGGCCTGGATATCCTAATTATAAAGAATTACGCACCGGGCATCCGGACGGAACACATTGGGTTCCGGCAGAGGTTAATGTTTCGATGCGTCCGGGGTGGTTCTATCATGCGTATGAAGATGATAGAGTAAAAACGCTTCCGGAGTTATTGAATATCTATTATTATTCGTTTGGACGCAATGGTACATTGCTTATTAATTTCCCGATTGATAAAAGAGGGTTAATTCATGAGATTGATGCCAGGCGGATAGTTGAATTAGCGGAGGCAGTAAAAGCTGATTTTAAGATTAATTTAATACAGTCGGCTACTGTTACTGCTTCAAATGTGCGGGGAAATAGTGATACATATGCTGCAGCTAATGTCATAGACTCTACTAAAGATACCTATTGGGCTACAGATGATAAGGTTACTAAAGCATCCTTGGATATAACCTGGAGTGAGCCTGTTGAATTTAATCGTTTTCTGGTTCAGGAATATATTCGTTTGGGGCAACGTGTGGAAAGCTTTACTTTGGAAGCATATGTAGAGGACACCTGGAAGGAAATAGCCAGTGAAACAACAATTGGCTATAAACGTATTTTGCGTTTCCCTACTGTCCTGACTACTCAGGTACGTTTTACTATAAATGATGTAAAAGGTCCTCCTTTGATTTCAACTATAGGTTTCTATAATGCTCCACGCTTATTAACAGCTCCGGTTGTCAGGAGAGATAAAGAAGGTCGTGTTTCTATGCAGGCGGCAGACCCGGATGCTGATATCTATTATACTGTAGATGGAACTACTCCTACTTTACAATCACAGAAATATACAAGTGACTTTCCGGTGGAAGGAAAAATACTTATTCGTGCTATTACAGCAAATAGCCTGACAGGAGAGGTGAGCCCTGAAACACATGAACAATTTGATATTTCCCGTAAGAACTGGAAAATAGACGGAGATGCAGAAATGGAGAATGTAATAGATGGAAATCCTTTAACACACTGGCACCAGGTAGGTGCTACTATGCCACTGGATTTGGTGATTGATTTAGGAACTATGTATACCATTGAAGGTTTCAGATATTTACCGGAACAATCTTATCCTGCCTCCGGTATCATCTTTAATTATCAGTTTTATACTTCTGCAGATAACCAGCAGTGGAAACTGGCAAGTGAAGGAGAGTTCTCAAATATTAAAAATAATCCCTTGTGGCAGACTCGTAAATTCCCTGCAGCCAGAGCCCGTTTTGTGAAATTCAGGGCGATTAATAATACAGAAAATGATGCAGTCGCCGGATATGCTGAGTTCGATATACTTACTAAGTAAATCGGTATTTTAATTAGGGTATATAAGACACACGTACTCTTTCGATTAATCCAGAATCATAAATATCATGTTCTTCTGAGTCAAATTCTGCCTGCGCATGTACTGTGATTTCAGGACCACCGGTGAGGATTAATCCTGAATAGACTACCCGGCTTGTCCAATGGTAGGTACCTTCTATATAAAAAACATAATTTCCAAAAGGAACTCTTTTTCCATTTTCGTCTGTGCCATCCCAGATATAAGTTTGCCAGCCACTTTGGGGAGTTGCTCCGGAGAATCCATCTATCTCATTCTGTGATAGGTGAAAGGCATCTGCCCTATTTACCCATAAAGGGATGCAATCCGGCATAACTCTGAAACCTCCCTGTGCCGCGTATCTGGTGACAAATAAGGTTTTGACTACCTGGCCTCGCTGGTTTTGTATCCATACTGCGTATTGGTTACTACCTTCATAGGGCTGACGTTCCAGGCGAAATGTTATTTCTACTTTTCCAAAAGGGCGTTCCTGCTTCGTACTACTATTCAGCAGGTGCATGAATGGAGATATCAGAAACATACATATTATAATAAAAACTTTCATTTTATTGTCTGATTTCTTTTGTATTACAAACAGGTTTTCATTTCTGTATGTTTATTAAAGGGGATTGAATTATCTTTGTATCATGGGAAAAAATAAATTAGCAAAGTTTGACGATATGGCCGGATATCCTCATGTATTTCAATATCCTTTTGCTGTATTACAGGAAAGAGGTTTTGATTTGAAGGGGAAATGGCATTCTGATTTTTTCAAAAATGACAAACCGATTGTCCTGGAATTAGGATGTGGTAAAGGAGAGTATACGGTTGGGTTAGGAAGGCTGTTTCCGGATAAAAACTTTATCGGTGTGGATATTAAAGGTGCCCGTATGTGGAGTGGTGCTAAAGAATCTTTTGAAGCTGGTATGAAGAATGTAGCTTTTCTGCGAACCAGTATAGAGCTAATCAGCCATTTTTTTGCTGCAGGCGAAGTGGCAGAGATATGGCTTACTTTCCCGGATCCACAGATGAAGAAAGTAAATAAACGATTGACTTCTACTCGTTTTATGAGGATGTACAGAGAAATATTATCTGAAAATGGAATCATTCATCTGAAAACGGATAGTCATTTTATGTATACGTATACCTGCGAAATGGTGAAGGCTAATGCCTATCCTGTATTGTTCAGTAATGAGGACCTTTATCATTCCGGTCTGGTTGATGATATATTATCCATTAAGACTTATTATGAACAACAATGGCTGGATAGAGGATTGACTATTAAGTATATTAAGTTTGTATGTGAAGAGAGAGAACAGATCGTGGAACCGGAGGTGGAGATAGAGCTGGACTCTTACCGGAGTTTTAACCGGAGTAAACGAAGTGCATTGGCTTCTTCCAGATAAGTTATAATAGTGTTATAAAAAAGATATGGCAATTTATCCTAAATTAATTCTTGAAGCTCTGGAAAAAGTGCGCTATCCCGGTAGTGGGAAAGATCTGGTTTCTGCCGGTATGGTAGAAGATGATATTCGTATTAAGGGGAATAAAGTGAGCTTCTCTTTACTTTTTGAGAAAGCAAATGACCCTTTTATTAAATCGGTGGTAAAAGCTGCAGAAACTGCTATTCTTACCTATGTAGGAGCTGAAGTAGAAATAAAAGGAAATATATCCGTGGTAACTCCACAGCAGATTAAGCCGGTGCCCGATAAACTGCTTTCCGGAGTCAAAAATATTATTGCTGTTTCATCAGGTAAAGGGGGAGTAGGAAAGAGTACGGTTGCTGCGAATCTGGCAGTAGCCCTTGCCCGTTTGGGATATAAAGTGGGATTATTGGATGCTGATATTTTCGGACCTTCGCAGCCTAAAATGTTTCAGGTAGAAGATGCTGCTCCTTATATGGTAGAAGTGAACGGACGTGAACTGATAGAACCGGCAGAGAATTACGGGGTGAAACTATTATCTATTGGTTTCTTTGTCAATAAAGAAGATGCAGTTCTTTGGAGGGGGGCTATGGCCAGTAATGCTTTGAAGCAACTGATTGGTGATGGTAACTGGGGAGAATTGGATTACTTCCTGATAGATTTACCTCCCGGTACCAGTGATATACATTTAACGTTGGTACAGACATTGGCTATCACAGGTGCCGTAGTTGTTACTACTCCACAGGATGTGGCGCTGGCCGATGCCCGTAAAGGTATCAGTATGTTTATGGGAGATAAGGTGAATGTTCCGGTTTTGGGGTTGATTGAAAATATGGCCTGGTTTACGCCTGCAGAACTTCCGGAAAATAAGTATTATATTTTTGGAAAAGAGGGTGGTGTTAAATTAGCAAAGGAATTAAATGTTCCTTTACTCGGTCAGATACCTTTAGTGCAAAGTATCCGGGAAGGTGGAGATGAAGGTACACCGGTTGCCCTGAATAGTGATTCTGTAACAGGGCAGGCTTTTGAAGCATTAGCCGGACAATTGGTTGAGCAGGTTCAGTATAGAAATGAACATCTGGATCCAACTAAACGGGTAGTAACCAAATAAAGTATTTTATTAGATATGCAAAAGCCGGTCCTTTTGGAACCGGCTTTTTATTTTGCAATTATTTTGTACAAACTTTTAACTGATAGCTTTGTTTGCTTTTTTCTTCTGAAGTTCATATGCAATTGGTGTTGCAATGAATAATGTACAATAGGTACCCACAATAATACCTAATAAGATTGCAAATGTAAAGCTGCGGATAGTGCTTCCTCCTAAAATGAAGATACATAATACTACCACTAAGGTCGTTAGAGAGGTATTAATGGTACGTGATAAGGTAGAATTTAACGCATCATTGATTACCTGGAATCGATCCCGTTTAGGATATAATGCAATTGTTTCACGGATACGGTCGAATACAACCACAGTATCATTAATTGCATAACCGATGATGGTAAGAATAGCAGCAATAAAAGTCTGATCTACCTCCATTGAGAAGGGTAATATTTTCCATAACAAGGTATAGAAAGAAATAATACAGAATGTGGTTACTGCTACAGAAGCAAATGCTCCGATAGAGAATGCTACATCACGGAAACGTAATAAGATATAAGCCGCCATACAAATCATGGCGAATATAACGGCAAGTATAGCACTGTTCTTAATGTCGTCAGCCATACTTGGCCCTACTTTTTGTGAACTCAGAATATGCTGATTCGTAAATTCTGATAAAGTAGTATTTCCGAATAATAATGGTTTTAAACCGTTATATAATCTGGCTTCGATGTCTTCATCTACTGAAGGATCATTGTCATCAATACGGTAGTTGGTGGAAATACGAACCTGATTTGCTGTACCAATAGTAATAACACTCACAGTTCCTTTCAGTCCTTCATCTTCATCCAGCAAGTCCCGTACCTCTTCTGTTTTTACATCCCGGTCGAAACGTACTATATAGTTGCGTCCTCCGGTAAAGTCAATACCATTATTCAGTCCTATTGTCATCATGGAGATATCTCCCAGAATGATGATTATAGCAGGAATAATATATCCTATTTTACGTAATCCAAGGAAGTTGATTTTAGGATTAGTCAACAGGTCTTTGGATATGGAGGTTGTAAATGTAAGATTTTTGATTTTATCTTTTGCAATTAATGCTTCATATACGATCCGGGTCAGGAATACGGCTGTAAAGAATGAAGCACATAAGCCAATAATCAGGGTTGTTGCGAAACCGCGGATAGGTCCTGTACCGAAGTAGAACAATACGATACCGGTAATAATTGAGGTAAGGTTGGAGTCAAAAATTGCAGAGAATGCATTTTTATATCCATCTGCTATTGACTTCGCTAAACCTTTTCCGGCACGTAACTCTTCTTTGGTTCGTTCATAAATCAATACATTCGCATCGACTGCCATACCTAATGTAAGTACCATACCTGCAATACCCGGCAATGTTAATACAGCCTGGAAGGAGGCAAGAATCCCCACTGTGAAGAAGATATTGATAATCAATGCACAGTTTGCTATCATACCCGGAACAATTCCATAAATAGCACACATGTAAATCATCAATAATACTAATGCAATGATAAATGAAATAACACCGGATTCGATAGCTTCCTGTCCTAATGAAGGTCCTACCACATCTTCCTGTACGATGTTAATAGAAGCTGCCATTTTACCAGATTTCAATACGTTCGCTAAGTCTTTTGCTTCCTCCGTACTAAATCTACCGGTGATTTGTGAACGGCCTCCTGTAATTTCGTTCATTACGTTAGGTGCTGAATATACCAGGTCGTCCAAAATGATTGCAATGCTTTTACCTATATTGTCACGGGTTAAGCGCGCCCAGGCTTTTACTCCTTCTGCATTCATTGTCATACTTACAACCGGCTCTGTTTGACCCATAGTCTGGTTGAAGTCTGATACAGCATCCGTTACCACATCTCCGCTCAATGCCGGAGTGCCGTCGCGATTACTCTTAATAGCAAATAGTTGATAAATCTGCGTTTTTTCATCCATTGGCTTAACGGACCACTTTAATGAAAGAGTTTTAGGTAGAAGATCTTTTACCTGTTTCATCTCCAGATATTCATTAATAGCAGCCATATCTTTAGCATGGGCCCAACCTGCTACAGAACTCGCGATAGGCTGTCCGTTAGCTGATACATTTGGATTCAATTTCGAGAAGAGCGGATGTTGTTTTGCATATTCTTCGAAGTTGAAGTTATCTTCATTTTCAGGAAGAATTCCTTCTAAATCTCCTAAAAGAGAATCTACTTCATTAACGTTTTTAGGAGTAATAGTACTGTTATTTTCATTAACAATATCATCTATTTTTTCTGCATTTTCATTTTGCTGGTCCAGACTGATGGAAGCAAGATAATTATCAACCGCTATTAATTCAGAGAAAATCTCAGGAAGTGTGTAGGTTTCCCAAAACTCCAGATTAGCACTACCCTGCAAAAGTTTACGAACCCGTTCGGGTTCTTTAACACCGGGAAGTTCAACCAGGATACGCCCCGCAGTTTCGAGACGTTGAATGTTTGGAGATACTACTCCAAAACGGTCAATACGGGTGCGTAATACATTGAAAGAGTTATCAATTGCACTTTGAAGTTCATCTTTTAATACACTGATGACCTGAGCGTCTGAAGATTGTGGATCCAGTCTTCCTTTTAGATCGTATGTGCTGAATAAAGTAGCCAAACGGGCATTATCATCCAGTTTTTTATATTCTTCTGCAAACAAATCAATGAAGTCTCTTTGACTGGAGGCCTGGCGTTTGTAAGCAGCCTCTAATGCGTTGTTTAAGTTAACATCCTGTGAATTGTTAGAAAGAGAACGGATAACATCCGGAACATTTAATTCCAATACTACGTTCATACCACCCTTAAGGTCAAGACCCAGAGTGACTTCCATTTCACGGCATTGTTTTAGCGTATAGCCCAGCCATACTTTTTCAGTAGATAACGAATCTAAATACAGACTCTCCTTTACCGGATCTCCATTGGCGTACTCAGCGGCTTTTTTATTGTAGTGCATTGTCACAAATGAGAATGACAAGTAGAATAAGCAAACAAGCGTAAGTAGTACAGCGAAGACCTTTACAAATCCTTTGTTTTGCATTTGAATTATTATATTT
>JAJBTP010000330.1 GCA_020860805.1 Tannerellaceae bacterium
GTCGTGAGGATTTGCAATCCGAACTAAAATACCGCTTTTAAAAGCTAAAAAACGACCAGAAGCGGATTAAAAATCCTTATAATCTGTAAGCGGGGATTGAAAATCCCCTTCAACCATTACAACTATTCCTCTGCAAATAGGCTGTTTCCGGGATTTATCGGGGAAAGTTTTGCTTATTACACCCCTCTGGCCCTTTTCAAGAAGGGAAAAGTAAACAGAACGTTATAAAAAAGAGGACCGGAAATGCTCCGGCCCTCTTCTGGTGATGATTTATGTATGTAAAAGCTGGTTTTATTTATATTCTTTCCAGCTTTTGATTTGTATTTCATCTATACTCAAGGTACAGAATGCCTGGATGAAGGCGTCTGCCAGACGTGCATTGGTCAGAAGCGGGATATTGAGGTCGATAGCGGCACGGCGGATTTTGTATCCGTTATCTAATTCGCCTGCGGATAGGTCGCGGGGGATGTTGACTACCATATCGATTTTCTTTTCGCGCATCATTTCCAGTGCCTGGGGTTGTCCCTCTTCACTTGGCCAGTATACTAAGGTGCTTTCAATGCCATTTTCCTGCAGGAAGCGGTGGGTTCCGCCTGTGGCAAAGAGTTTGTATCCTTTTTTATCCAGTATTTTGGCCGCATCCAGCATGTCTACTTTTTGCTTGGGGGTTCCTGTAGATAGCAGGATGTTTTTTTCCGGAATCCGGTATCCTACGGATAGCATACTATTGAGGATAGCTTCAGATGTATCGTCTCCCAGACATCCTACTTCTCCGGTTGACGCCATATCGACTCCTAACACCGGGTCTGCTTTTTGCAGACGGTTGAAAGAGAACTGGGATGCTTTGATTCCTACGTAGTCTAAATCAAAGACATTTTTATTGGGTTTCTCTACCGGAAGTCCTAACATGACTTTGGTTGCCAGTTCGATAAAGTTTATTTTTAATACTTTACTTACGAACGGGAAACTACGGGATGCCCGGAGGTTACATTCGATTACTTTGATTTCATTTCCTTTTGCCAGGAACTGGATATTGAACGGACCGGAGATATTCAGTTCTTTCGCAATCTTTTTACTGATGCGTTTTATCCGGCGCATGGTTTCGTAATATAGTTTTTGTGCCGGGAACTGGATGGTTGCATCTCCACTGTGTACGCCTGCATATTCAATGTGTTCACTAATGGCGTACATCACGAATTCACCGTTTGCTGCTACGGCGTCCATCTCTACTTCTTTAGCGTATTCGATGAACTGACTGACTACTACCGGGTGTTTTTTACTTACATTGGCTGCCAGTTTGAGGAAACGTTCCAATTCGTCTTTGTTAGAACATACGTTCATGGCGGCCCCACTTAATACGTAACTCGGACGTACTAATACGGGGAAGCCTACTTCCTCAACGAAGTCATTAATATCGTCCAGGCTGCTAAGTTCTTTCCAGCGTGGCTGGTCTACCCCGATGCGGTCCAGCATGGCTGAGAATTTATGCCGGTCTTCTGCGTTATCAATGCTCTGGGCGGTTGTTCCCAGAATATTTACCTGTTGTTCGTCCAGACGGATAGCCAGGTTGTTGGGTATTTGTCCTCCGGTTGAAACGATTACACCGTGTGGGTTTTCGAGTTCCAGAATATCCATTACACGTTCGAAGGTCAGCTCGTCAAAATAGAGACGGTCACACATATCGTAATCGGTCGATACGGTTTCCGGGTTGTAGTTGATCATGACGGAACGGTATCCTTCTTTACGGATGGTATTTAATGCCTGTACACCGCACCAGTCGAATTCTACTGAGCTTCCGATGCGGTATGCGCCGGAGCCTAATACGACGATGGAATGTTTATCGCCCAGATAGTGTACATCGTTATCAGTTCCGCTATAGGTCAGGTACAGATAGTTGGTTTGTGCCGGATATTCGGCTGCCAGGGTATCTATTTGTTTGACCACCGGAACTATTCCTCTGCCTTTTCGTTCCTGACGGATTTCCAGAGAGGCATTTTCGCCATCGGTCATGTTTTCTTTAAACAGGGCACGTGCTATCTGGTAATCCGAGAAGCCTTGTACTTTGACTATCCGGAATAGTTCATCCGGTATTTCCTGTGGCTGGTTGCATGCTTCCAGCCGGGTGGCTGTCTGATAGATGTCATAGAGTTTATGCAGGAACCATTTATCAATTTTTGTCAGGTCATGTATCTGGTCGATGGTATATCCTACACGGAAGGCTTTACTGATGACGAATACACGACGGTCGGTTGGTTCGCGCAGGGCTTTATCAATATCGGAAATAACCAGTTCTTTGTTTTCCACAAATCCGTGCATACCCTGCCCTATCATACGCAGTCCTTTCTGGATCGCTTCTTCGAAGGTGCGGCCGATGGCCATTACTTCGCCGACTGATTTCATGCTGGAGCCTAATTCACGGTCTACGCCGTGGAATTTACCTAAATCCCAGCGGGGGATTTTACACACGATGTAATCCAAAGCAGGTTCAAAGAAAGCGCTGGTTGTTTTGGTTACGGAGTTATTGAGGTCGAACAATCCGTATCCTAATCCTAATTTTGCCGCTACAAATGCCAGCGGATATCCGGTTGCTTTGGATGCCAGTGCGGATGAACGGCTCAGACGGGCATTTACTTCGATTACACGGTAATCTTCGCTTTCGGTATCGAATGCGTATTGTACGTTACATTCTCCTACGATTCCGATATGACGGATGATTTTAATAGCCAGTTCACGCAGTTTGTGGTATTCGGCATTTGTCAGGGTTTGTGAAGGGGCTACTACGATACTCTCACCAGTATGGATACCCAGCGGGTCGAAGTTCTCCATATTACACACGGCAATACAGTTGTCGAAACGGTCACGTACGACTTCGTATTCTATTTCTTTCCATCCTTTTAGACTTTTCTCGACTAATACCTGTGGGGAGAAGGAGAAGGCTTTTTCTGCCAATACATTTAATTCTTCTTCGTTATCACAGAAGCCGGAGCCTAATCCGCCCAGGGCATAAGCAGCACGAATAATAACCGGATAGCCTAATTCGGCGGCGGCACGGCGTGCATCTTCTATATTTTCTACAGCTTCGCTTTTGATGGTCTTTACATTGATCTCATCAAGCTTACGAACGAAGAGTTCACGGTCTTCCGTATCTATGATTGCCTGTACCGGAGTACCCAGTACACGAACATTGTATTTTTCAAGAATACCGTTCTGGTATAGGTTTACCCCACAGTTCAGGGCTGTCTGTCCACCGAATGCTAACAGGATTCCGTCCGGACGTTCTTTTTCGATTACTTTTTCTACAAAGTAAGGAGTGACCGGAAGGAAGTAAACGGTGTCGGCTACGCCTTCAGAGGTTTGTATGGTGGCTATGTTTGGGTTAATTAATACGATTTCGATGCCCTCTTCTTTGATGGCTTTTAATGCTTGTGAACCTGAATAGTCAAATTCGCCTGCTTCGCCGATTTTTAGTGCTCCTGAACCGAGTATTAATACTTTCCTGATATTTAAATCCATATGTCTTGTTTGTTTTTTTTTTGCTGGGTGGAATTAATCTTCTTTGGTTATGTATTCAGGCAGTTTTCCGGTTTCGAGTGTTTCGGCAAACAGGTCAAACATAAACGCTGTGTCTGTCGGCCCACTGGATGCTTCCGGGTGGAACTGTGAGGAGAAGAATGGTTTTGTGGTATGACGGATTCCTTCATTGGTTCCATCGTTCATATTCAGAAACAGGGGACGCCATTCATTGCTCAGCGAATCATTATCTACGGCATAGCCATGATTCTGGGAGGTAATAAAGCATTTATTGGTTCCAACCATCCGTACGGGCTGGTTGTGGCTACGGTGTCCGTATTTTAGTTTATAGATAGAGGCTCCACCTGCTTTTGCCAGTAATTGATTACCCATACAGATGCCACACACCGGCTTATTTCCCTGCAGGGCTTTGCGGATGTTCTGAACGGCTGCATCGCAGGTATCCGGGTCGCCCGGCCCGTTACTGATGAAGAGTCCGTCCCATTCCAGCCGGTTAAAATCATAATCCCAGGGTACCCGGATGACGGTAAGGTTACGGTCTAACAGACAGCGGATAATGTTATGTTTTACGCCGCAGTCTACCAGTACTACTTTTTTCTTTCCTTCGCCTTCTCCGTAATTGATTACGTCTTTGCAGGATACATTGGCTACCTGGTTTTCTGCATTCGGGTCGCGGAAATCTATTTCCTGCGCATCGCCGAATACGATTTTCCCCTTCATGCTTCCTTTTTCGCGAAGTAGTTTGGTTAATGAGCGGGTATCGATTCCGTATAGTCCGGGAATTTGTTCGCTTTTCAACCATTCTCCCAGACTTTCTACAGCATTCCAGTGATTATATTCATGGCTATAATCGCTGATGATTATGGCCTCACAGTGTATTTTTTCACTTTCCATAAAAGTGGCCACTCCGTCACCACGGAATGAGCGGTCGGGTACACCATAGTTTCCTACTAATGGATAGGTCAGGACGATTATTTGTCCGGCATAGGATGGGTCAGTCAGGCTTTCCGGATATCCGGTCATAGCAGTATTGAATACTACTTCTCCGGCTACCGGTTTCTCATAGCCGAAAGAATACCCCCGGAATTCACTTCCATCGTCTAAAATCAATGTTGCTGTTCTGTCTGTTTGCATAATGAAATCATATCCACTCCCCAGCCCCTAAAGGGAGGGATTGGATTGTTTTATTGTTTATATTTCGTTTTTACTTTTCACTATTGTTCTCAATATTCCCCTCTCAAGAGGGGTTAGGGGGTGTGTTATAAAATCACTATCCCTCAAAGTCATGTATCGTTATTTCGCAATTAAAAGTTTAGACTATACAGTAGTTGTTATATAAACTTTTGTTCCTTAAATTACACACCCCTGGCCCCTCTCAAGAGGGAAAAGGGTTAAAATGCGATTTTCATCCCTTTATTAAAATACACATCTTCCATGTAGTTAATAAATGCTTTATTTACCAGACGGATTCCTCCGGGTGTGGGATAATCTCCTGAAAAATACCAATCGCCCGGATGGTCGGGACAGGATGCATGTAAACCTTCCAGTGTCTGGTAAACGATTTCAACTTTTGCACGGGTTCCTGCCGGTGTCAACAGTTCGACCATTTTAGCTGAAATCTCTTCGTTTGTAAATGGTTCATAAATGTCTTTCACATAATTCACCAGTTTATCCGGGGATTCAGCCTGTTGTTTCTTCGCTTTCTGATAGGCTACCAGCAATACATCTTCCCTTCCCCGCTCTTCCAGCAAAGCGACCGCAGCACGGAATGCGATAAACTCATTCATGCGTGACATATCAATTCCATAATAATCCGGATACCGGACCTGTGGTGAAGAGGATACGATAACGATCTTTTTGGGTTGTAACCTGTCGAGTATTTTTATAATACTTTGCCGGAGGGTTGTACCCCGTACAATGCTATCATCTATTACTACCAGATTATCCGTTCCGGGACAAATACTTCCGTATGTAACGTCATACACATGCGCTGCCAAATCGTTGCGGCTGTTTCCTTCGGCTATAAAGGTACGTAATTTTATATCTTTTATGGCAACTTTTTCACACCGAACTTTCATGGATAAAATTCGTTCCAGTTCTTCTTCCTGTAGCAGGTGGGAGCGGTCGGCAATCCAGTCTTTTTTAATTTGGTTCAGGTATTCGTTCAATCCTTCCTGCATCCCGAAGTAGGCCACTTCGGCAGTGTTAGGTATAAAGGAAAAGACTGTATTTTTTAAATCATTATCAACTGCTTTCAGGATATGGGGTACCAGATTTTCACCCAGCCGTTTCCGTTCCCGGTAAATATCCCGGTCACTTCCGCGTGAGAAGTAAATCCGTTCAAAGGAACAGGCCTGGTTTTCTTTGGGTTCTATTATCTGTGAAATTTTTACTTCTCCTTTTTTGGATACGAATATGGCTTCGCCCCGGTTGAGTTCTTTGATTTCCTCAGCGGGTACATCCATGGCGGTCTGGATAACGGGACGCTCGGATGCGAGTACCATAATTTCGTCGTCTACATAGTAAAAAGCCGGACGGATTCCCCAGGGGTCACGCATGCTGAATGTTTCTCCGCTTCCGGTTAATCCACAAATCACGTAGCCTCCGTCCCATACCGGTGTACATTCTTTCAGGACATTCGACAGATCCATCTGGTCTTCTATGGCGTGTGTTATATCCATCCCGGATAATCCCTGCTCCTGGCTTTGTTTAAAAAGCCGTTCGACTTCACGATCCAGCCGGTGTCCCATCTGCTCCAGGATGATATAGGTATCTGAATAAACACGGGGGTGTTGTCCTATGGCTGTTATCTGGCTAAAGATATCTTCTACATTGGTCAGATTGAAGTTTCCGCATAACGCCAGATTCTTTGCGCGCCAGTTATTGCGGCGTAAAAAGGGGTGTATATAGGAAATTCCTGTTTTCCCGGTGGTGCTGTAGCGTAAATGCCCCATATAGAGTTCTCCGGCAAAAGGGAGGTTCTTTTTCGCATAAAGGGGATCTAAAAGTTTTGCCTTTTCGATCCCTTTATATCTATCGTGTACATTTGAAAATATTTCTGTTATAGCGCCTGTCCCCATGGCTCTTTCCCGGAACATATATTCTTCACCGGGATTGGCTTCGAGTTTGACACATGCCAGTCCTGCTCCTTCCTGTCCGCGGTTATGCTGTTTTTCCATCAATAAATAAAGCTTGTTAAGCCCGTACATCCATGACCCGAATTTCTGGTGATAGTATTGCAGGGGTTTAAGCAGCCGAATCATAGCGACTCCACACTCATGCTTTAATTGTTCCATTAGTTAATTTTGTTTGCTTATTTTGATTACAAAGATACTGCTTTTCATTTACATTATGATTAAAAGTTTTGAATCAAAAGAACAAATTAACAGAAAATTGCATAAAGAAAAGCATAAGGTTAAACAAATGGGGCTTTTCAAGTCAATAAGATACAATTTATAATTAAATCCGGTTTGTCCGGTTTCAATTTATTAGTTGCTGCCGGATGGCTTATTGGGATATGTGACTTTATTTCTGAAATTGTATATAATATGCTGCTTATAAGAAGGTATCATCAGGAACCCGTTTTCTGAAGAAATAATCTATCCCGCAATATATGTATCCTAGGATAAGAAAGATCAGGATTAATCCGGCTACATTTACTAACACTTTTCCCATCCCTAACTGATCAATATTGATAAATGCATATGGATACCGGCTTCCTGTTGAGAGGATTTCACCACCTGTTTGTGCCCGGATGATAGTAAACAGAAAGTAGGCATACGGTATGAGGAGCCACAGAAAGGGGTCAAATTTTTTAAACTGTCCTTTGGGGTCAAACAATAGCCAGTCGAAAACGGTCATCAGTGGGACGACATAATGCACCAATGTATTCGCCATTGAATTCACATAGGCTGTATTTCCCATACTAAACATAGCAGGCCGTAACACAAAATAAAAAATCAATCCGGTTACTGTGATTGCAAATACCACAGCTCCTTTAAAGCGGGGGGGGCAAAGGTGGCTACCCGGTTTCCGGTACATATCAGGCTCAGGTTCCAGTAAAAGGAACAGATAAAATAAAAGAGGCAAAGGATATTACTTTGAATAGTATAATACGTCAGGATTCCCCAGGTCAGGTGTCCGTCCGGCAGGCCGGAATTAAGATACAGCCCCCAGATACATAGGATTACAAACAGGGCTTTATAGCCCATAAAGAGATATTGATTACGGA
>JAJBTP010000104.1 GCA_020860805.1 Tannerellaceae bacterium
CATATAAACAGGCATTAAATCCGGACTTTCTTTTACAAAATGAATTTTGATCAGTTTATCGAATTCATTTTTTAGAGGTATTGCTGTTTTTTGAAGATATATATTCGATAACTACATCGTTGTATTTTTATACCGATATGCCCGTCGGTTGGATTTTCTTCTAATAACATACGGTCAATATTACCCAGCATTTCTTCCACTTTGATAGCCGTTCCAATCATAACGGAAAGGATACTGTTTAAAACAAAAGCTAAGAGCATTCCCCGGTCGTTATCCCTGATTTGCATGATATTTAAACGTAGTGCTTTTATTATATGATCGAAAGAGATATTTCCCTGTTCACGGAAAGTTAAAACTGTGTTTCCTTTCATCAGGATACAGATATGTTCGGAAGAGATATTATTTTTATTATTAAAGAAGGAAGGTCGTATGACAATCACTAACCTTTTGTTGTAATCATCTATTTTGGCTGCGTGACAGGGTGTTAAAACAGACTTTGCATCCACCGGATAAAAATCCAGTTCATGGAGGATACGCTGGATTAATTCGGTATTATTTAATCCTATGACGTCGAACCAGTTGGTATAACCCGGTTTACATAAAGATGAATAATTTAGTTCCTCCGGCGTTAATTTATTGAAAGTCAATTCAGATGAATTATACTGTACTAATAGTAAAGAGGTATCAATAGAAGAATTTCCATCATAATGATACTTTTCATCAAAGAGATGGTTCAAAATATGGTTGAGTTGTGCCTGTGATGTGTTTTCATTATTCATTCTGATAGAAAATTTTCGTTTTCTATTTTTGAACAATACAGATGCCTAAAAGTTTGGGAATAGTTAGTGTTATTGTATAAGAATTTATATCATAAAAACAGCCGGATGGGTGAGTATCCGGTTGTTTGGTGTGAACTCTTATTTCACTTCATTACCTTCTTCATCCACGATCACTGTTTTTTCAGTTTCGTCGGCTTTTGAAATCAGGATTAATTTAGTCTGTTTGGTTTCTTCATTATAGGCGATTTCTTTGATGGTATTTTCCTTACCTAATTCATCAATGGTTGTTTGAACCTTTTCCGGAGTTGCCTCTTTTTCTACAACTTTGTAATCATCACCTGTAGTAGCTAGTATTTCTGTAGGTTGATTTTTTGAACATTTTCCTTCCGTCTGTTGAGCCTGTGCTAAAGTGAAAGCACCTGCAATTAAAGCTAATGATAAAATTACTTTTTTCATCTTCGTTGAATTTTAATTACAAATTATATATTTTCATATCTCATTTAAATAGCTGCAATCTTTGTGCCAAAATAGTTATGTAGTATGTGTTTATGTTTTTAATTGTTTGATAATTAATAAGTTGTATTGTTTTTCGGAAATAGGAATAAATGTTTTTAATGATGTGCGGAATGTGGAATTTACCCACACTCATGACGTGGAGAAAGGTTATGGAATCTCTTAAAAACAAAAGAAAAAACAGTATCTTCGTTATTGAATTAAAACTACCTGGATGAAAAAAGCTGTTAAACGGATTTTAAATGCTTTTGATATGCCCCTCAGTCTGATAGGTGTCCTTTGGATTATACGAATTGTTGAGTCTGTTTTGAACCTGAATTGGGCACATGGGGGAATTCTTCCCCGTCAAACAGAAGGACTTTTGGGTATTCTGACCTCTCCGTTATTGCACGGTAGTTTTAATCATTTATCCTCTAATACAGGACCTTTGTTAGTATTGGGTTGGTGTCTGTTTTACTTTTACAGGCATATTAGCCGGATTGTTTTTCCTTTACTGTGGATATTATCCGGTTTCTTTACCTGGTGTATCGGACGGGAAGCCTGGCATATCGGGGCCAGTGGTTTGATTTATGCCTTGGCATCTTATCTTTTTTTCAGTGGATTTTTTAAACGATATATCCCATTGTTACTGGTTTCTGTAGTTATAGCTCTGGTATATGGAGGGCTGGTATGGGGATTATTCCCTACCGCCGGGTATGTATCCTGGGAGGGACATCTATCCGGAGCTTTGGCCGGCTATATCATAGCCTATTTGTTTAATAAAGAGAATTTAGAACGTCCGTAATTAGTCTTCTTTCAGCATATATTTATCTCTATAAACACAGGTACGATTTCTATTTATTTGGAAAGAAACTTTATTTTTGCATTTTAAATATGAGTAAAAATGAAAAGCAGAAGATTAATACTATTATTTCTATTATTAACCGTGTTAACTCCGGTCGTATTTTCGCAGAGTGTTCAAAAGAAGATTTCTATTCTGGGCGATTCGTATTCAACTTTTTACGGATATGTTACTCCTGATACTAATGCCTGCTGGTATGGTATCGGAGAAGAAGGTGCAGAAAATGATGTGAAACGGGTAGAGGAGACGTGGTGGTATCCTTTTATTTCCGAACAGGGTTTTCTGTTAGAATGTAATAATTCTTATTCTGGTTCAACTATCTGTCATACAGGATATAATAAACAGGATTTTTCGGATCGTTCTTTTATAACCCGTATGAATAATTTAGGGAATCCGGATATTATTCTGATTTTTGGCGGAACAAATGATACCTGGGCAGGTGTGCCGTTGGGTGAATTTCAGTATAGTGACTGGAACCAGGAAGATCTTTATAACTTCCGTTCGGCTTTTTGTTATTTATTGGATTATATGACTAACCAATATCCGGAAGCGGAAATTTATAATATAACAAATACGGAGCTATCCCGGGAAGTTTCCGGTTCGATGGATGATATCTGTAAACATTACGGGATTACAAATATACGTCTTCGCTACATTGATAAACAAAGTGGCCATCCTTCTATAAGCGGTATGAGAGCTATTTATAATCAGGTAGGGAATGTCATATTAAAAAACAACAAAGAAACGGATTAACACTCTTATATAGCTGCAGCATAGCCTATCTGTTCTTTTTGACAGGAGAAAAAAGTAGAGAAAGAAAACATAGTTTCGTATATATAAACAGGTTCATATTTAAATATAAATTAATTCCGGAATTCTCGTCTGTTAGAATCTTATGTTATTGAATAGTTTTATTGGATAGAATAATGTATATTTGTGTCCTAATAGGAAACAAATAAAAAATGATATTCATTATAACTCTATATAAAGAACTCCCCTCATAGGTTGCTATGGGGGGATTGTCTTTTTAAAGAGGATATGTTTTAAATCATTAACACTTAACTGTATGCAAACTGAACAATATAAAAATGGTTTGTCCGATGCTGAAGTTGTAGAAAGCAGGAAAAAGAATGGGAGTAATATTTTAACACCTCCGGAAAAGAAGTCAACCTGGCTTTTATTTTTAGAGAAGTTTGAAGACCCTATTATACGTATTCTACTGATAGCTTTATTGCTATCGGTTGCTGTTTCTATTTACCAGTTTTGGGTAGGAATTGAAGGGGTATCGGTCTTTTTTGAGCCAGGGGGCATTTTTATAGCTGTTATCTTAGCTACAGGAGTTGGTTTCCTGTTTGAACTAAACGCAAATAAGAAGTTCGAAATTCTTAACCAGGTAAATGACGATATACAGGTAAAAGTAATTCGTAACGGGAATATATGCCAGATATCTAAAAGGGAAGTAGTAGTAGGGGATATCGTTCTTCTCGAAACCGGGGAAGAAGTGCCTGCGGATGGTATATTGTTGGAATCTGTATCGCTACAAATAAATGAATCGACTCTTACCGGTGAACCGGTTGTTTCTAAAACGATTATAGAAGCTGATTTTAAAGAGAATGCTACGTATCCTCCCAATGAAGTTCTTAAAGGTACAACCGTGGTAGACGGACATGGTGTTTTTAGAGTTACAAAGGTGGGAGATGCTACCGAATATGGAAAAGTCTATGAAGGTTCACAAATTGAAAATGATACCAGAACCCCGTTGAATAACCAGTTGGACGGGTTGGGTAAACTGATAACAAAAGTTAGTTACGGAATTGCCGGACTCATCGTCGTAGTTCGGTTATTATTATTTTTTATTCATCATCAGGATGTAGACCGGTTATATGCAGGGACCTATATTTTAAATACTTTGATGATAGCCATTACATTGGTAGTGGTTTCGGTTCCGGAAGGATTACCGATGAGTATTGTGCTTAGCCTGGCTTTAAGTATGAAACAAATGCTGTCTACCAATAATCTGGTACGTAAAATGCATGCCTGTGAAACTATGGGGGCTGTTTCAGTTATTTGTACTGATAAAACCGGTACGCTAACTAAAAACCAGATGCAGGTTTATAAAACGAATTTCTGGAATCTGGAGAGTCAACAGTTAGGGCTTAGTGAATTGAGTAACCTTATAAAAGAAGGAATTGCTGCAAATTCCACAGCCTTTCTGGATGTAACGGATGCCTCTAAAATAAAAGTATTGGGTAATCCTACGGAAGGAGCCTTACTCTTATGGTTACAGGAAAATCAGGTCGATTATCTGGCCTTACGGCAGGAGACAGAAGTTATCCAACAATTGACTTTTTCGACCGAGAGAAAATATATGGCTACGCTGGTACAGTCTCCTTTACTGAATAAAAAAGTGCTCTATGTAAAAGGGGCTCCTGAGATTGTGTTGGGATATAGCCAGACTGTTTTAACAGAGAAAGGATTAGTACCCGCTGAACAACAGGCTGGAGCTATCCGTGAACAACTGTTGGCTTATCAGGAACAGGCCATGCGTACTCTTGGCTTTGCCTATCAGATAATTGATGAAGATAAAGATATATTTGTAGATGGTAAACTGAATACACCAGACTTAATTTTTATCGGTATCACTGCTATTTCAGACCCTGTCAGAGAGGATGTACCGGATGCTATCCGGCAATGTATGGATGCGGGTATCCAGGTGAAGATTGTAACAGGGGATACTCCCGGAACTGCCAAAGAGATAGGTCGCCAGATAGGTCTTTGGCAACCAGAGGATACAGAACGTAATCTGATAAGCGGTGTTGAATTTGCTGCTTTATCGGACGAAGAACTATCGGCAAAAATAAGGGATCTGAAAATTATAGCCCGTGCCCGGCCGATGGATAAAGAACGCCTGGTAAAACTGCTGCAGAAACAGGGACAGATTGTAGCTGTAACCGGTGACGGAACGAATGATGCGCCGGCACTGAATGCCGCACATGTAGGGTTATCGATGGGAGACGGTACAATGGTTGCAAAAGAAGCCAGTGATATTACTATTCTGGATAATTCGTTTAGTAGTATTGCTCGTGCTGTTATGTGGGGACGGTCGCTTTATCAAAATATACAGCGCTTTATTTTATTCCAGTTGACTATTAATGTGGTAGCCTGCCTGATTGTACTCATTGGTGCTTTTTTGGGAACAGAATCTCCTCTGACGGTTACCCAGATGTTATGGGTAAATCTGATTATGGATACATTTGCAGCCCTGGCATTTGCTACATTGCCTCCGAATGAAGAAGTAATGAAAGATAAACCCCGTAAGCAGAATGATTTTATTATAGCCAAAGAAATGGCTGTCAGTATCGTGGGGAGAGGTTTATTGTTTGTTGTGATACTGTTCGGTATTCTGCAATATTTTAAATATGAGGCTGTCGGTAGTCTTTCTGAATTCAGTTTTTCTGAATTCTTTACTCATATCTTCCGGTTTAGCAGAGTGGAAAACTCGCTTTCTTCTTATGAGTTGGCTATTTTCTTTACTGTCTTTGTTATGTTCCAGTTCTGGAATATGTTTAATGCGAAAGCTTTTGCCACTAAAACTTCTGCTTTACATAATCTGAAAGGAAGCAAACCCTTTTTATTCGTGGCTTTAGTCATCTTTGTAGGCCAGGTACTGATTGTAACTATCGGTGGACAAATGTTTAACGTAGAACCTCTTTTACTGAAAGACTGGATCTATATTATTGTCGGTACATCCTTTGTATTATGGTTAGGTGAATTCTATCGTTTCGTTACCAAACGAACTGATATACAGCTATAAATAATAGAAAATCAGTTGTTCGATAAATCATTCTGTTTGGGTTGTTTCTGAATTTTATTCCGGCTCATCCTTTATCTATTTTAAGCGGACTTTACTCTGGTATCCAATCGAGGGTGTTGGATATAGGATTTGTTTGTATCCAGGCGATATATTCTTTGTAGTTTTTGACTTTACCCGTAAGAACGGCCCGGTATATTTCTATCCCGGGGATTTTTAATTCATCCGGTGTCTCAAATTTTATCCGGAGGATAGTGTCCCTGATTTCCGGAGTTAGTCGTTCGATGATAGCATTCGTCACTTTTTCAACCACTCCATCATATCTGGAACCTTTCCGTATATGTATTAAGTCAATCTGCCATCTGTTTTTCCTCATCTTCATACCAGGCATGCCACTCAATACAGGCTTCTTCTGTATCTATCAGGTTTTTGTACAGAATTTCCTGTATGCCTGGCCGTTCCGCCAGTCTGCGCATGGCCGTAAAACTATCAGCCAGGATTAACTCATCTGTATAAATATGAAAATCAATATCCCGGTTTTTCATAAGTAAACCTGATTTTAAAGAACCAACCAGATTGATTTTTGCCCCTATACTACTCCAAATATTTAGTATATCTGTCTCTTCTATGATTTTCCAGGCCATCTCCTGATTATACCGGGATAATGCTTTAAAATCCATATATATTTTTTGTTTGTAAAAATAGTCTTTTTATTATATTTGAAGGAAACCATATTAAACATAAAGAAAAGAAGATGAATAAATTTTACCAGACAAACCGGCATCTGAAAAATATCTATGTAACAGATGAAGGAATAAAAGCTTCTATAGAAGATTATGGAACTCTGGAAGAGTTTCTGAAAAAAATTCAATCCGGTACAAACAGTGATTTGGATTCACAAATCGATATCTTTTATCAATCGATTACTCAGGTCGTACCTTATCCGGAGACTTCAACTATCCTGATTAATTTTAAAGAAGGAGAAGAGGAATATAGTTCCTGTTTTGAGTTTGAGAATCAACGGGATGGTGAAGAAGTACTTCGTTATATTTTGACGAAACATCCGGATTTAAAACTTACCCGTATCGTAAATAAACCTTCCCGGTATATTCTTTCACAAAGTTTATATGGTTTGGCAATTGTTCTTTTTGTCGTAGGGATGGCCTATTCAGCTTGGAATTTACAACAGGGAGGCACAGTAGAAATAAGTGGCAGACGCAGAGGTCTAAAACAATTAATGATTACGGTAGGAGGTATATTAGGAGTGTGGGGTACTTTGTTTTGTGGTATTCTGGTTCTGGTGGGTTTTAGTTACTTTTCATGGAAAAAGTACCAGGAACTGAAAGATGAGCGGGATGGATATGTAGTGGAGGAATGAATAAGCCTGTTACATTATAGTTGATTGATAAGTTCGCGTTGGTGATAGAAATACTGGATTCTTTGTAATTCTCCGCTTACGGATATTTGAGAAGAAGACTTTTTTAAGGACTGTAACCACTCTTTGATACGTGGTATGGAAGTAAGAGGATTACTGGAAACAGCATCGTTCAGATTAAAAAGCTTCAGGTAAGTCATGTTATAGTTTTTGGATTCGATATAACTGTAACTGGACTCGATAGTCATTTGAGTGACAAAGAAGTCAACCCGTTTCCCGGTTGAAAACATTCCGGTTAAGGTAAGTTGCTCGATATCATTGATAAAACGGTGAAGTTCCAGCTTTAAAGTTTCTATCTCTTCTTTTGTAATGAAACCGATGGTTTTAAAATACTGTATATCTTTGATAAAAGATTCAAT
>JAJBTP010000266.1 GCA_020860805.1 Tannerellaceae bacterium
GGCTTGCTCCGTGCCAATGGGGGGGTGTTGTGGGGGCATTTTACGACTTCGCCTTTACGGATGATTTCTACCGGCTTTCCTTTTTCCTGATAATAGCCTACACCATCCAAAGCAAGTATGATTTGTCCGGCAGGGTGTGAATGCCAGTTTGTACGGGCTCCCGGTGCAAAGGTTACACTTCCCACGGCATTCTGGTTTTCATCGTCGGGCATAATCAGGTTATTCAGCCATGCATCGCCTGTGAAATGGGGACTCTCTATCTTATCTCCTCTATCAAAGATAAGTTCTTTCTCCGCTGTTGTAGCTATCGATTCCTCGTTCGCTGTATTTGTATGGTTGCAGGATATCAATCCGGCTATGGATATCACACCTAACAGTATGTTAATTCTTCTCATAAGTATATTATTTCAGGTATTGTTTAAAGAATGAATCGAGTTTAGGTAGGGAGATACTCATATATTCGGGTACGTCATATAAATCCACATGCGAGGCACCCGGTACAACAAATAGCTCTTTTGGTTCGGCTGCTTTGCTGTAGGCATCTTCGCTGAAATAGGCAGATACGGCACGTTCACCCACTATAAATAAGAGGGGACGGGGTGATATTGTTTCAATCTGCACAAACGGGAAGAAGTTCATCATGGGCGCAAGACTTGTATAGGAATAGCTTGTTGTGGAGTTGGGATGTCCACCTCTTGGAGTACGATAATAATCGAAGAACTCACGGGTATTTTCCGTATCATCGGGGCTCAGTTGATTGGGTATGGCTGCGATATCTTTTCTTACTGCTCCTGCAAATTCTTTGGTACGTTGTTCACCAATCTCATCCAATGTTTTCATCCGTTGTTCGTAAGAAATCACATCGCCCAAACCCTGACGGCGGGCACGTCCCATATCGTACATACTGATGGTTGCCACTGCTTTTATCCGGTGGTCGATTTGTGCTGCGCTTACCGAATAGCCACCACCGCCGCAAATGCCGATTACACCGATTGCCTGTGGGTTTACATTTTCGTGGTTACTCAAAAAATCAACGGCTGCACTGAAATCTTCCACACGGGTTTCAGGCGATTCGATGTACCGGGGATAACCGCCGCTTTCGCCGTAATGCGACGCATCGAAAGCAAGGGTGATATATCCCAGCTCTGCCATTTTCCGGGCATGCAGACCAGCCGTTTGTTCTTTCACTCCACCGAAAGGATGTCCTACTATGATGGCGGCATATTTTTTATCCTGGTCGTAATCAGCAGGTAAATACATATTTCCGGCAACGGTTATAAGAAAACGGTTCGGGAAAGATACTTTTTGCACGGTTACTCCGTTTTCTGACCGCGTGGCCGGGTCTATGTTATTTTCAATACCTCTGTTTTGAAGGACATTTACCAAAGCAGATTTGGCCTGGGAACCTTCATTTTGGCCTATGGTGGTGTTAATTATCCCGGCTAACTGTTCCAACTGTGAGGGAGTAATACCGACATTCAATGATAAACCCATGTGGGAAGTGAGCATCGGTTGGAGGTCGCCGAGTGCGGCAATAACCGAAACTGTAACCAGCTCCCGTTGGTCGTACGTTAGTGCATCACGCTCAAATATATCTGCGAAAAGATGTTCTTTGAGGAATGTTTCTATTTCGGGACTGAAACCGGCATAGCCTGCTGTAATCCGTCCTTCGGGTGGTGTAACTCCCTGCAGTTTGGAAAGAATTTCTTTACCGCGTTCGTATTTATCACGGGTATCAGTGATGGGTGATGCTTCACGTCCATACTGTTCGTTTATGCCTGCGGCTTTCCGTTCATCGAGTACCGACATAAAGGTTTGAAGCCCGCGCAGGCTTCGGGGAAAACCACTGTAAGCATAGGTGTGTACCAATATTTCTTTAATTTCATTTACCGTTAAACCGGATTCCAATCCGCCTGCCAGTTCCCCTTTCAGTTTCTCTAACTCCCCTCTGGCTGTCAAAGCGGAGATGGTTACTATTTTTTCCTGTTTCTTACTTAACATATTTTCCTGTGCATATAGGCTACCGGATATTCCGAGTAGCATGATGATGATTACTATATATGAACCTGTTTTTATCATGTGTTATTTTTTATTTCGTTACTTGTTTAATTCCAGTGTGTACTCGTATACCTGACGGGTAAAGGTCATGGCCATCAGTTTCCATTCATCACCATTCCTGACATAAATTTCTGCCACAACAAAAGGGTTTACTACTTCATTACCTCCTACAATAGATTCGAGGCTTATCCTGTTCAGGAGAATGGCTGTCGAACCGTCAATCCGTACCGATGTTTCTTTTATACCGGCCTTTTTATAGATGATTTCCTTTTTACGGATGACGTCTAATTCCTGATTCTTTGTAAAAGCCGCACCCATGTGTACAAATACGGCCTTGTCATGAAAGAGGTTAGAGAGGGCATCGGTATTAAATTCCGCCATCCATTGCCATTTAGTCTTTGACAGGTCGATAATTTCCTGCTTTGTTTTTTCGTTGTTGGTTACTTCGCTTTGTGCACAGATACTTTGAATACCTGCTGAAACAGGAAACAGAACCCATACCATACAAAGAGATAAAACTACATTTCTCATCTGATTTTTATTTTAATTGTTTTTATTTATCCAATCCTTTTTCCTTTAACCACCCGGAAAGTAAATCGGCTATCTCTACGTTGTTCAGGTCGGAAAACGGAAAATGTGTATTGCCGTGAATCCCTATTCCGGACAGGTGTATGACGGTAACATCACCACCATGTTTATTGACTACATCCCTCCATTTTCTTGCCATTTCGAGCCTCACCCGCCAGCCGTCAATCCCGGGATTCTCTATCTGCTCTCCGGGAATAAAATCACCGTAATATATGATGATAGGAATTTGGGTGAGTTTCATAAAGTCTGCCACCGGCACACTGTTGGCTGCTAACGCTCCTGCGGAACTTTGGATAGGTTCGGGAACTTCGCCTTCGGGGAAAACAAAACCGCTTCCGGGTTCGTAGGATGCGATAGCTTTTATTTTATCGCTGCCTATTGCCGTCAGCCAGCCAAACCCACCGGCATGTGAGTGGGTAACGAGTATACCGTTGCCTATCTGATTGAATAGTTCAATCGTGGCAGAGGATACAACGTCCGGGTCAATTCCTCCGATATTGGGTGTCATCTGACGGAAATACTGATTGAGTGTTTCTTCGCTCTTATCAAACTGTATTCCTTCAAAAAAGTCAGGCCATACGCCTAAGCGAAATGTACTGAACCACTCCTGCTCGTCGGGGATAGGTTTTATAACAGCTTCTTCGGTGCTTCGTCCGGCATTTCCCCTTCTGGGTTGATTCATGAGATATACGCTGAAATTTCTTCTTAGAAATATATTCTGAAATCCTTCGCGACCGTCAGGAGTGGTTTCCCATGTTTTTGAAAACTGACCTATGCCGTGCCAGAATACTAACGGCAGTTTGCGGGTATTATCAGGTATCTGATAAACAATATGGGCATGGTCGCCGTGAAAGGTCTGGCCTTCCGGTGTTCTTGTAATGGGGTCGAATACCCCCGGATTCATTATCACTGAACCACCCACGGCAAAACTGCCTTGTTCTTTGATGATGAGCATTCCGCTTACATCCTTTTCTTTATCCGGACTGCATCCTCCAAAAAGAAAAAGGATACCGGCTATTCCAATGAATAAAAAGTTTATAATTTTCATAATGCAAACCTACGCTGAATAGTCTCCCTGGTAAATACACAGATTACGGATTCTTCTACCATTATTACTGATTGGTATTTTGCAGTACATCAGTCACATACACAGATTACTGTTTCTTCTACCATTATTACGGATTTGCGAGTGGATATACCTCTTTTCTGAAAAGGATACGTTATTTTTGTCATACATAAAAGAAGAGACTATGAGTGGGATAATGAATTTTGATACGGTACATGAATATGATAACTTTCTGGGAATTGAAACCTTACACCCGTTAATCAATTCGGTTGATTTTTCAGAAGTTACTAAAGAATTTCATCATGCACGCAAACGGTATGGGTTCTATTTTATTATTTTGAAAGATGTAAATTGTGGCGATATGGTTTATGGCCGTCATACCTACGACTATCAGGAAGGTACACTTGTGTTTTTAGCCCCGGGACAGGTGGCAGGCAAAGATGATACGGGTGAAATCTTTAAGCTAAAAGGTTGGGGACTGTATTTCCATCCCGATTTGCTTCGGGGTACGTTATTGGGGCAGAAAATGAATGATTATACTTTTTTCCATATGAATCGAATGAGTCGTTGCACATGTCGGAACGTGAACGGCAAATTATTTTGAATTGCTTTCAGGAGATAAAAGAGGAGTTGAGCCATTCGGTAGATAAGCATAGCAAATCCATTATCACGGCTAATATAGAAGTCTTTCTTAACCATTGCCTGCGCTTTTATGACCGTCAGTTCATCACCCGTGAGAATATAAATAAAGATGTTCTTTCCCGTTTTGAAGAATTGCTGAATGGTTATTTCGATTCGGATAAACCGCAAATGATTGGACTGCCTTACGTACAGTATTTTGCGGATGAGTTGCATTTGTCAGCTAACTATTTCGGGGATTTAATAAAGAAAGAAACAGGGAAACCGGCACAGGAATACATCCAGCTGAAAGTAATAGACAAAGCGAAGGATAGTTTGTATAATCCGGATAAATCAATCAATGAGATTGCTTACGAATTAGGATTTAAGTATCCGCATCATTTTAGCCGGATGTTTAAGAAAGTGGTGGGAAGTTCGCCGAGTGAGTATAGATTAAGAAACTGATTGTTTGGAATGGTTACAACATGCCGGAGAAATGGGATTTACAGGATGCAGCGGATACTTCGCCGACCCGGATGGATACCTTTTTGAAGTAGCCTACAATCCTTTTTGGAAGATTGAGTGAAAGAATAGCCTACACAACCCTATACTGGTTTTACGCCAAAGATAAAAAATAAAGATATGTGCCGATACGCAATGGTAGCTTACAAACCGCATTACATCTGTTTTGAATGTCGCAAGACGTTCAAAAGAAGACTATTCATGGACATTCGCAAAGGAAATGAAACACCCCATGCAAAATGTCCCCAATGCGGAGAACTGATGGCTGAGGTCGGTAAGGATTTCAAAGCACCGGCTAAAAACGCAATCAAAGAATGGCAACACGTCAAACAACTTTATATCGTGGGAATCCGGTTCTTCTCCTGTGGTTGCAGCGGACCCGGCTACATCCCGGCAGATAAAGAAGCACTAATCAAATACTTACAAGACACAATAGAGCAATATAACAAAGGACTGGATTTCTGGCGCAACCGCATAGAACCCATTACCCAAGCCCAGAAAAACCGGGAACAATCATTATACGGGAAATATATAAACAAAGTACCCACCGAAGGAGGAAAGAAACAAATAGTCACCAATTTACAAGCCATAGACTATTGGCTCAAAAAAATTCAGGAGGTAGAAAAACAAATTAGACTGATTAAATAATCTCCGTAACCCTGTCGCACACCCGCAGGAACTCCCGAACTTTCCCCTCACGTCCTCCCGAACATTCACCCCTCCTCCCGGCGAACTTTTCTCTGGCTACCAACGAACTTTTATCCCACACCTCCCAAACTTTTCAGATTTTCCCTCCGAACTTTTCTCACACTGCCCCCGAACTTTAGGTAGGTTTCGTCCCGAACAAACGACCTAAGCGCTCCCGAACTTTTTAAAAAGGTTCGTAAAGAGACGTCTAAAAAGTAATGGAAAAGACCGCAGACAGCGCAGAATAACGCAGAAAAGATGTTTATTTTAAATTTCCTTCCGCGTCCCTCTGCGTCCTCCGCAAACTCCGCGCCCCCTGACTTTTTTTCATCCGCCATCCCCGGCTATCCATGAAAACATTCGCGTTGGCGGACATAGACAGACATAAGTGGACATAAATGGACGTTGGCGGACATAAACGGACTCGGCCTTTTGCGCCTGTCGTATATTTGTTTTGAATTCAAAAACAGCCCGCGCGCAGGCTACAGTAATCAATAGTTAAGTTAAACCAGTAAAATTTTAAAGCATAGCATTAAAGTATTACGTATTAGACAAACCAAACCTCACCAAAGACCGCAGGGCAGAAAAACTATACTACGGTCAGATTTGTGCTAACGACCGGATTTCGTACCGGGAAATTTGTGAATCGGTCTGCATGCTCTCTACTGCTACGGCAGGAGATGTAGCCTGTATCATGGACGGACTGATGCTGCTCATGCGGCAGCATCTGATGAAAGGGTATATTGTGGAACTGGGCGACCTCGGTAACTACCGACTTTCGGTAGGCAGTCACGGGGTAAAAAGACCAGAGGACTTTGAGGTACATCTTTTTAAGAAACCCCGCATCCTGTTCTCGCCCGGACCACTCTTAAAAGAACTCTGCAAAAACGTACATTACGAAAAAGCAAAGTGTAAGATTGTAGAAAGAGAATGTAAGCAGTCACACGGATAATTATGGCATTAAAGTACAGATTAGTAAAAAGAAAAGACTTCTCCAAAGGAGCTGCGGAGAATGACAAATTGTATTACGCACAGGTAAGCGCAAGCGACCGGGTGAAGTTCCGCGAACTATGCGATGCCCTCTCGGTAGCTACGGCTGCCTCCTCTGCCGACGTAAACTGCGTCATAAAAGGACTTATTCAGGTAATAAAGACCACCTGCTAAGGGGCAACATCGTACAACTGGGCGACGTAGGAACCCTCCGCATGACAGCCAGTAGTAAAGGGGTTGTAAATTACAAAGACTTCAAACCCCACATGTTCCACCGCGCCCGGTTAGTATACACCCCCGGCGCCTTACTAAGAGACATTACCACCAAAGCACGCTTTGAAGAAATACCCGAAAAAAAGGTATATCTTGAACCTTGTCCGCTACCCCACGAGTAACAGACAGCACCACTAACAACAAAGCCGCCCGGACTCCGGACGGCTTTATTCGTGTATATACCTGTCGGTTTTTATTCCTCAAACATCAACCGCACCGAGCCCGGTGGAGTCTGTTTTAACTGTCCGGGAGAAAACTGCAATTCCTTAATAAGACTCATCACATGAAACATACCCCTACCCGAACCATCAAAAGTATCCGATAAAGAAGCCATTTACACCAACTCAATCAGACTTTTCTGATAGCAAAGCACCTCTTCAATACCACAATCCGAATCAAGCGCAATATAATAACGCCCCTCTTTATAAACTATCATAGCCGTAATTATAAAGATGAATTACTTAGGAAGCACAGGTTTAATAATCAGCAGATTATCATCTACAAGCACATCCACTTTAGAATTAATAGGAAATCCGGCATCTTCCAGCCATAAACCCAGTAAACGGATAAATGGCACCGATTTTCCATACGGAAGTTCCTGCGACGAAATCGTCAAAGTACGCATATAAGCAACTGATTGGGAGTTTTGACTGACGATAACTCTCACCTTGTGAGGTTTTCTTTTAGAAGGTTTTGTTTCCTTTACACTGTTTGTTTTTTTAAATTGTTCGGCATAATAAAAAGAATTTATAGGATTATTAAAAGAAGGCAGGTCTCGCCGAACATTTTTTAAACCATAATAAATTATGGAACAAACAATGTCTCGGGACTTGCACCCGTAAGCCTGCCTCTGTTTCTTTATTGGATAATATTCCAT
>JAJBTP010000090.1 GCA_020860805.1 Tannerellaceae bacterium
TTGTCCGTTTACTGGAATAAAGGATTTTAATTTTGGATGGGTGAATGGGTTCCCTGATACAGGGATATCACTTAACTGAAGAAGATTACAGAGGAGAACGGTTTGCTTCTTTGCCGGGCAATATGAAGGGAAATAACGATATGCTCTGTATCACTCAACCGGATATTATAAAAACCATACATCGCCAGTATCTGGAAGCAGGTGCGGATATTTTTTCTACTAATACGTTTAATGCTACCAGTATCTCTATGGAAGATTATGGGATGCAGGCGTATGTACGGGAAATAAATGAAGCTGCGGGACGATTAGGACGTGAAGTCGCTGATGAATTTATGGCTGCTAACCCACAACGGAAAATCTTTGTTGCCGGTTCCATAGGACCTACCAATAAAACAGCTTCTATGAGTCCGAATGTGAATAATCCTGCTTATCGTGCTGTCACTTATACGGATATGTATGAGGCCTATAAAGAACAGATAGAAGGGTTGATTGCCGGAGGGGTAGATGCTTTGCTGATAGAAACGGTTTTTGATACCCTGAATGCTAAAGCAGCATTGGAGGCTGCGGATACAGTACTGAAAGAGAAAGGAAAAGATTTACCCATCATGCTTTCTATAACTTTATCGGCACAGGGAGGACGAACTTTTTCCGGACAGACATTGACTGCCTTCCTGGCGTCCGTACAAAATGCAAATATAGTAAGTATCGGACTTAACTGTTCATTTGGAGCAGGAGAGATGATTCCTTATCTGAGAGATTTGGCTCAACATGCCCCCTATTATATTAGTGCACATCCGAATGCAGGTTTGCCTAATAGTTTTGGTTCATATGATGAAACCCCGGCAACCATGGCGGGTCATATTCAATCATTTATAGAGGAAGGCCTGGTAAATATTCTGGGCGGATGTTGTGGAACAACACCTGCACATATTGCTGAATATCCGGCTTTGATCAAGGGGGCTAAACCACATATCCCGGTTCCTAAACCGGACTGTTTATGGCTTTCCGGACTGGAATTGCTGGAAATAAAACCGGAAAATAATTTTGTAAATATCGGAGAACGCTGTAATGTAGCCGGTTCCCGTAAATTTCTTCGTCTGATTAAAGAAGGAAATTACGAAGAAGCTTTATCCATTGCCCGCAAACAAGTGGAAGATGGAGCACAGATCATTGATATTAATATGGATGATGGAATGTTGGATGCCCGGAAGGAGATGGAAACATTCCTGAATCTGGTAGCATCTGAACCGGATATTGCCCGTGTACCGTTAATGGTGGATTCGTCCAAATGGGAGGTCATAGAAAACGGACTGAAATGTATACAGGGAAAGAGTATCGTAAACTCCATCAGTCTGAAAGAAGGAGAAGATAATTTCTTACGCCGGGCGGCCCGTATCAAACAATTGGGAGCTGCTACGGTGGTGATGGCATTTGACGAAAAAGGACAGGCAGATGTCTATGAACGGAAAATAGAGGTATGCGAACGGGCCTACCGGCTGTTGACCGAAAAGGTTGGTTTTAATCCGCAGGATATTATATTTGACCCCAATGTGTTGGCTATTGCTACCGGAATAGAGGAACACAATGGTTACGGGCTTGATTTTATCCGTTCTGTAAAATGGATAAAAGAAAATTTGCCGGGAGCTAAGATAAGTGGAGGAGTAAGTAACCTATCTTTCTCATTCAGAGGGAATAATTATTTACGTGAGGCGATGCATTCCGTATTTCTTTATCATGCGATACGGAATGGTATGGATATGGGTATTGTAAATCCTTCGGCAGCAGTATTATACGATGATATTGAACCTGCATTCCGGACTTTGCTGGAAGATGTTATCCTGGCGCGTCGTCCTGAAGCTGCTGAAGAACTGATTACCTATGCACAAGAAATGCACGCGCCTCAAACAGCTAAAGGGAATGAGAAACAATTGGCCTGGCGCGAAGAATCCCTGCAGGCAAGACTGGAGTATGCCTTAATAAAAGGATTAACAGATTTTCTGGAAGAAGATATAAAAGAGGCGTTAACTATCTACAATCGTGCGGTTGATATTATTGACGGTCCGTTAATGAGTGGAATGAATAAAGTGGGAGAACTCTTTGGAGAAGGAAAAATGTTTCTTCCACAGGTTGTAAAGACGGCCCGTACCATGAAGAAAGCAGTTGCTATCCTCCAACCTGTTATTGAAGCGGAAAAAACTTCTTCCGGTTCCTCTAAAGCCGGTAAAGTTGTTTTTGCTACTGTAAAGGGAGATGTGCATGATATTGGTAAAAATATTGTTTCTATTGTTCTGGCCTGTAATAATTATGAGGTAATAGACCTGGGAGTCATGGTTCCTGCAGATGTAATTGTTGAAACAGCTAAAAGAGAGAAACCGGATTTGGTATGTCTTTCTGGCTTAATTACTCCTTCTCTGGAAGAAATGGTACATGTAACCAATGAGATGCAAAAAGCAGGAATGACTATTCCCATCCTGGTAGGCGGGGCTACTACATCAAAATTGCATACAGCCGTTAAAATTGCTCCTCATTATGATTATCCGGTTATTCACGTGTTGGATGCGTCACAAAATCCCTTAGTTGCTGCCCGGTTATTGAATCCGGAAACACGGGATGCATATATCGCAGAATTGGATAGAGAGTATGAGGCTCTGCGGGCTTCACTGGATAAAAAAGAGGAAACACTTATACCTTTAGAGGAAGCCCGGAAGAATCGCCCGTTTATTGATTGGAGTAAATGGACTCCGGTGAAACCCCGTAAGGAAGGGAGACAGGTTATCAATCCTATTCCTATACAGGAAGTGATACCCTATATCAACTGGATATTTTTCTTTAGTGCGTGGAAACTGAGTGGCAAATTTGCTTCTATTGCTAAATTACATGGTTGTGATTCATGCCGGGCCAACTGGTTAGCCGGATTTACGGAAGAAGAAAGACCGAAAGCAGCCGAGGCGATGCAATTATATAAAGATGCTGTTAAATGGTTGGAAAAACTGGAAGGAATGAATGTGGAATATTGTAAAGCCGTCTATGGTATATTCCCGGCCTATAGTAAAGATGATATTCTTTATATTAATACTATACCTTTCCCGATGTTGCGCCAACAGGCAGAACGTAAAGATAATATATATAAGGCACTGACTGATCATGTTATGCCTTTTGGAAAAGACCGGACAGATTATGTAGGTGCCTTTGCTGTTACCGGAGGCGCCGGAGCTGAGTATCTGAAAAACCAACTTGAAGCAGAGGGGGATACCTATCATGCTATGTTATTACAGATTCTGACGGACCGTCTGGCTGAAGCGACTGCCGAATATCTGCATGAAAAAGTACGGAAAGAATTCTGGGGCTATGCGCCGGAAGAAGCTCTGTCGATGGAAGAACTCTACAAAGCCAATTATCAGGGAATACGCCCGGCGATGGGATATCCTTCTATTCCGGACCAGAAAATGAATTTTGTTCTGGATAGTCTTCTGGATATGAAACAAATAGGTATTGAGTTAACAGAAAATGGAGCCATGACGCCTACGGCTGCAGTCAGTGGCATTTATATTGCTCATCCGGACTCCACCTATTTTATGATAGGAAATATCGCAGCGGATCAGTTGAAAGAATATGCTCAACGCCGTAATTTATCCGAAGCAGATATCCGGAAAGTATTAAATAAGAATATATAAGTATTTCAATCAATCTCCACCCCAGTACTCCCGGCGCCTCCGAACAGGACATGTTCGTCATGGGAGGAGGCAATTCCGGGTACTGTGTGTAAATACTCACGGATTAGCTGGTGTAGAATGCCGCTACCGGTCCCATGTAATATCCTGACCCGGGCCAACCCCTACCAGAATAGCATCGTCTATAAAATAGGTTACGGCCTGCAGCGCTTCATCTCCCCGCATCCCTCTGACGTCCAGTTCCTGACGGAAATTCAGTTTCTTTTCCCGCATATCATCGGTTGTCTGGCTACTAACAAAGGTACTTTTTTTCATTTCTTTTTTGATTTGTCCTTTGCTTACTTTCTCCAGACGGTCCAGCTTAACGGTACTTTTAATCATTCCAAAGGCTACGAGTGCCTGCTTGCCGTCTATTTCCATAACTGTTCCGGCGGATTGCTGTCCTTTTAGCCGAACCTGATCCCCAACTTCAATGACTTCTTTGTCAAAAACAGGCTGTGAAGAAGTTGTTTTCTGTTTCTTTTTCTTTCGTTCCTGCTGTTCTTTCAATTTGGCCATTTTGCGGGCAATGGTATCATCTGATTCTTCGGTAGACATGATAGTCTCTTTGAACTCTTCCAGTGTCTTACGGGCCTGGCGGGTTTGTTCTTTTTCTGCCTGTGATTCTTTGATTGCACGGATTGTATTCTCTATTTTAGCATTCGCTTCTGCCAGTATACGTTGTGCTTCCTCTTTTGCTTCCCGGATCACTTCTTTGCGTTGCTTATCCACTTTTGCCAGGTCCTCTTCGTACCGTCCGGTAATATCTTCCAGCTTCTTTTCCTGCTGGCGGATATTCTGCCGTTTGCTTTCCCAGTATCTTTTATCCCGGACAATATCCTGCAGATATTTATCCATATTAATGTAATCAGACCCAATAATCGAAGAGGCATCGGAAATAACATCTTCCGGTAAACCAATTTTACGGGCTATTTCCACAGCGAATGAACTTCCCGGATTACCGATTGCCAGCTTGAACAACGGCTGCATCAGATGCCGGTCATATAACATGGCTCCGTTTATAATACCTGCTGTATCTTCGGCAAAATGTTTCAGGTTCTGATAGTGGGTAGTAATAACACCAAAACTTTTCTTCCGGTTGAAACGGTCCAGCAGGGATTGGGCGATAGCACCCCCAATCTGAGGTTCAGTACCTCCTCCGAACTCATCTATCAGCAGAATTGTTTTATGATTGCAATTCCGCAGAAAAAACTTCATGTTTATCAGATGGGAGCTATAGGTACTTAAGTCGTTATCAATACTCTGTTCATCACCAATATCAATGAATATATTTTCAAAAATTCCGGTGCGTGAGTTTTCATAAACGGGAATCAATAGTCCGGACTGTAACATATATTGCAGTAAGCCTACTGTTTTTAAACAAACCGATTTACCTCCTGCATTGGGACCTGAGATTAAGAGGATACGTTTCTCTTCATCCAGAGAAATATCCAGCGGAACTACCTCTTTATCCTGTCTTTGAAGAGTCAGGAATAAAACCGGGTGTATAGCGTGATACCAGTCAATCTGTTGTTTATTCTCAAAGATAGGTTTAATACCCTTGATTTGATCGGCAAAAAGAGCTTTGGCACGAATGAAATCAATTTCTGCCATGAATTCGTAAGACTGTAGGATATCCGGTACTAACGGGCGGACCTGGTCTGTAAATTCAGTCAGTATTCTCAGAACCTCCCGGCGTTCGTCTCCTTCCAGTTCCCGGATACGGTTGTTGGCTTCAACCACTACTTCCGGTTCGATGAACACTGTTTTACCACTGGCAGATTCATCGTGTACAATCCCTTTGATTTTACGTTTAAAGGCAGGTACTACCGGTATCATCAACCGGCCGTCACGCATGGTTGGGGTCACATCTTTATCTACAAATCCTTCGGACTGTGCCGAACGCAGAATAGAATTGAGACTCCGGGAAATACCATTCATCGTGATGGTTATCTCCTTCCGGATTTGTGCAAGCGCAGGAGAAGCATTATCTTTTACCCGTCCGAATTTATCCAGTATACTATCAATTTGTCCGATTAACTGCGGAAATATAAGGATGTCACCGGCCAGAGCGGTTAGGTGAGGATAGGGTATTTCTTCCTCTTCCTGTGGACGGAAAAAACGTACAATTTCCTGAATGGTCTGTAAAGATCGTTTCAGGTCAAAGAGTTCTTTTTCTTCCAGATGAGTCCCTTCCGGACGTATTCGCTTCAGCGAGTAACGTACATCCAGAAAATAGGAGGCAGGAAACTCATCTTCACCTTTTAAAATAGTCAGGAATTCATTCGTCTCTTCTAATTGGCGTGAAATGTTTTCAAAGTCTGTCGAAAAAGCCATTTCCTGAACTTTTTCCTGTCCTAACGGACTTAAGCATTTATCGGCAATAAACCGGCGGATTTTATCAAAATCCGTCTTATGTTCAAAATTATCAGGATATATCATATTTAGCTAACAATTGACAACTGACTATGAACAGTTGCCAACCGGATTCTTCTTAATTTTTTTATAACTTATTTACTCTGCAAAAGTAGTCTATATTTTCCGAATATCTCTTACCCTACCGGTTGTAGAGTGATAAAGTTTGTTCCATACGTAAAATAGGCTGTAGTAAATATTCAATCTGGTTGTTTCCTCTTTTTACAACAAACAGACAGCTATGGGATGTGGAAGGATCGATATAAGGAGTATAAGAAAACAGATAACTAAAGGGTGCAGTGCTGTTGGCTACAATTTCGGCCACCTGGGAATATGAATCCCGTTTCCAGTACATCGTACGCGTCCGGTAATCCGGATGACGGAAACGGGTATCCGGGTCACGAAGTTCTTCTGTTATAGTGACGAAATTGCGGTAACTATCTGACAACTCACCCCAGGAATTACCAACTATTTTTCCTTTTATTGTTTCAATTTTATCACCTTTCCGTATTCCGGCTAATCCTGCAGGTGAATTTTTATCCACCTCAATGACTGTGTTTACATCCTCCAGGCTATACTGAATACCCGTGTAGTTATACACTTTCTGGTCTATTTTGAATCGTACACGGTCTGTCTGTGTTACATACGGATACTGTTTCAACATAAGCGGTAAATGAATACGGGCATAATTTGCGAGCGTAAAGTTTTCATATAATAATTCGTTGGCTTCACACTTCCATAAAACCCGTCCCGGAGTAATTTTCTGGTCTATCATCCGTACTCCTAACTGTAAAAGGTATTCGGCTTCAACTTCAGCACTGGTATGATACAAAAATGGCAGGCGGACCATCAGTTTATAAGATGGATCATATCTGTAAACCGGAGTCTTACTGACCTCTATCAGATTCTCACCTTTGAAATTCGGATTTTTATCGAAAAAATAATAGGTCTGAATCAATATATCCGGGTCCGTAAAGTCTAACCCTAATCCTTTTTTGAGGAGTTCCTGTTCGATGTATTCATTAATAACCGTTTCTGTTTCAGTAAGCGTATCATCTACCAGACCGAACGAAAAAGACCGGAACCTGGAAAAATCAATTGGTTCTAATGTTGTAGTCGTTTTAAAAGGACAGGTAAATATTCTTTCTGCTGTTGTTTCAGGACTGTATAAATAAAATGCAGCTGCCAGTTGTGATTCAGTCACTGCATTTCCGGCTTTACATTCTTTTTTTATCCATATACGTTTGTTCTTTTCCGATAAATTAGAGATGATAAGTATGGTTTCATCTTTCCCTTGTATATTTAATCTGCCGGCTATCTCATGTGTGGGAATCTCTGTAACGGGTATGGAATCAATCATTTCTATAATATCATCCACCTGTAAACCGTTTTGTTCTGCACTTGAGTAAGGTTCTATGGAAGTAATCACCGGTTTGCCGTGGCCCCAGTTAGGAGACTTGCTTATTTCATAGGTAAATCCGGTCCGGCATATAGTAAATTGTTGGCCTTTTCTCTGTTGATTTTGTGCATAGCTACTCACACT
>JAJBTP010000629.1 GCA_020860805.1 Tannerellaceae bacterium
GCAGATATTGTTTCTTTGTCATGGCAATGTGTTTTAGGGTGTTTTTATAATCTCTGGTAATTCATCTGCAAAAGCAGTAGTCGATAAATGTTGTCCGTTCTCCATCAGCCGGGCCAAATCCGCCGTAGCCCTGCCGGAAGCAAAGCAACATTCCATAGCCGAAGTAATCAAACGGGCAGCTTCCTGCCAGCCCAGATACTCCAGCATCATCACAGCCGATAAAAGCAGGGAAGAAGGGTTCGCCTGGTTGGTTCCTGCGATATCGGGAGCTGTTCCGTGAGTAGCTTCAAAAATAGCGTGCCCGGTCAGGTAATTGATATTAGCACCCGGCGAAATACCGATACCTCCAACCATAGCAGCCAGTTGATCGGAGATATAGTCGCCATTCAGATTAAGGGTAGCCACGACCGAATAATCCTCCGGCCTGAGCAGGGTATTTTGCAAAAAAGCATCTGCTATGACATCTTTGATAATTACTTTTCCGGCTGTTATAGCCTCTGCAAGTGCCTTTGCGGCCTGTTCTTTTCCCTCTTCCTGAGCTATCCGGGCGTAAGACTGCATGGTGAAAACCCGGCCGGCAAATTCTTTTTCTGCTACCTGGTACCCCCATTCCTTGAAACCACCTTCGGTAAACTTCATGATGTTTCCTTTATGAACGAGGGTGACATGCGGTTGCCTGGTATCCAGGGCATACTGTATGGCTGCACGTACTAACCGGGCACTTCCCTCCATAGAAACAGGTTTTATACCAAACGAAGAGGTTTGCGGAAAACGAATAGAAGTAACTCCCATCTCATGCTGCAAAAAATGTAAAAGCCTTTCAGCCTCTCCGGTTCCGGCTTTCCATTCAATACCGGCATAAATATCCTCCGTATTTTCACGGAAAATAGTCATATTCACTTTGGAAGGGTCTTTCAAAGGAGAAGCCACTCCCCTGAACCAACGTACCGGGCGAAGGCATACATATAAATCCAGCTTCTGGCGCAAAGCCACATTCAGGGAACGGATTCCTCCGCCGACAGGAGTCGTCAGCGGCCCTTTGATCCCCACCAGATACTCATGAAAAGCCTGTAATGTTTCTTCCGGAAGCCAGTCGCCCGTTTGGTTAAACGCTTTTTCACCTGCATATACTTCGTGCCAGTCAACCGACCGTTTTCCCTGGTAGGCTTTCTGCACTGCTTCATTGACTACAGCCTGGCAGGCAGGCATTATCTCCCCGCCTACGCCATCTCCGGTTATAAACGGAACCGTTACCACATCAGGTACCTGTAGCATTCCTTTCTGAATTGTCAGCTTTCCCATCTTATTTCTGTTTTTGTGCGTTGTAATTAAGTGCGGAGCCTGCTTTAAACCAATCTATCTGTATTTCATTATACGTATGGCATACGGGGAAGGATTCGACCTCTCCGTCTGCATGGTGAAGAACAGCTGTCAACGGAACACCCGGTGTAAAATGTGTTAACCCTATGATATCAATCCGGTCTTTTTCGCGGATACGGTCATAGTCTGCCGGATTAGCAAAAGTCAATGCCAGCATACCCTGTTTTTTCAGATTGGTTTCATGGATACGGGCAAACGATTTAGCCAGTATCACTTTTACACCCAGGAAACGGGGTTCCATAGCCGCATGCTCACGGGATGAACCCTCTCCGTAATTTTCCCCCGCTACCACAATAGAGGCAAAACCTTCTTTTTTTAATGCTTTTGCATACGCAGACACCGGCAGATAGCTACCGTCCAACCGGTTATAAACAGCATTCATTTTTTCATTAAAGGCATTCACGGCTCCCATCAACAGGTTGTCCGAGATATTCTCCAGATGTCCCCGGTAGCGAAGCCAGGGTCCGGCCATAGAGATATGATCGGTGGTACATTTTCCCTGTACTTTAATCAGTAAAACCAGACCGGATAAATCCTGTCCGTCCCAGGGGGCGAAGGGCTCGAGGCGTTGAAGCCGTTCGGAAGTAGCCGGGATAAGTACTTCTCCGGCTCCCGGTTCCGGATACACACATCCCTCAATTGCATAGGTAAAACCGGATGGCGGTAACGTTTGGGATACCGGAGGATCCAGTTTTACCCAGACGCCTTTTTTATTACGGAGAACATCCGTGTGTGGATTAAAAGTCAAATCTCCGGAAATAGCCAGTGCCATTACCATAGAGGGAGAAGCCACAAAAGCATGGGTATTGGGATTTCCGTCTGCCCGCCTGGCAAAATTCCGGTTAAAAGAGGTAACAATGGAATTCCTTTTTTCCGGGTCATCCGTCCGGCGTTTCCACTGTCCGATACACGGCCCACAGGCATTGGCCATAATTTGTGCGTTTACCTCTTCAAATAATTCTATAATACCGGCCCGTTCAGCTGTTGCCCGTACTTTTTCCGAACCCGGATTTATAATTAAGTCGGCTTTTATTTCCAGCTCTTTTTCTTTTGCCTGTTTCAACAGGTCCGCACAGGCGCTCAAATCCTCATACGAAGAATTAGTGCACGAACCGATTAATCCTACCTCTACTACCGGAGGATACTGGTGTGTTTTCACGTTGTCGGCCATCCGGGATACAGGAGTAGCTGCATCCGGTGTAAACGGCCCGTTCAGATAAGGTTCCAACATGTCCAAATCAATCCGGATAACTTTATCATAATATTGTTCCGGCCATTCGTATACTTCTTTATCTGCCACCAGGTAGGAAGCAACATCATCTGCCAGACCCACTATTTCAGAACGCTCTGTAGCGATAAGATATTCTTTCATGGACTCGTCATAGGGAAAAACCGAGGTCGTGGCTCCCACTTCCGCACCCATATTACAAATCGTCGCTTTCCCTGTGGCCGACAAAGAACGGGTGCCTTCGCCAAAATATTCGATAATAGCATTGGTGGCTCCTTTTACGGTCAGGATACCAGCCAGGTGCAGAATAATATCTTTAGGCGTTGTCCATCCATGCAGCCTACCGGTAAGTTCCACTCCGATAAGGCGGGGCATTTTCAGTTCCCAGGGCATAGCTGTCATCACATCCACAGCATCTGCCCCACCTACCCCAATGGCAATCATACCCAATCCCCCGGCATTGGGAGTATGAGAATCTGTACCGACCATCATACCTCCCGGAAAAGCATAGTTTTCCAACACAACCTGGTGGATAATACCAGAGTCCGGTTTCCAGAATTCAATACCATAATAAGAGGAGGCAGAGGCAAGAAAATTATAGACCTCCTTATTTTGTTCACTGGCCACCTGTATATCCTTTTTGGCACCCTCTGATGCCTGGATTAAATGGTCACAATGCACAGACGCGGGACAGGCTGTGCGGCTCTGGCCTGCATTCATAAACTGCAGGAGTGCCATCTGTGCAGTGGCATCCTGCATCGCTACCCGGTCCGGACAGAAATCCACATAATCTCTCCCCCCCCCCGGGTATACATTCGTATTCCTTCCTCATTATATACATGTGCATACAGGATTTTTTCGGAAAGAGTCAGCGGACGTTTCAATACAGTCCGGGCTTTGTCTACCTGTTCTTTCAGGCGATCATAACAAGTAATAACTACATCTACATTTTTCTTCATACGCATCTTTTTAATTCTGTTTGTACTACACGAATGGCGTCAGTCTTTATTAGGAAAACGGTTTTTTCAATACAATAGTATCAACGACTCCATTTAATAATCGTTTTTCACAAATGTATATTTTTATTTGTCCGCTTTATTAAAATACTTATTGATAATTTTTATCTGTTAATAGATTTAAATAATAGTGTTCAGTATGCCGGAAAATTACTTATTATTGAATAATGGCAAAAATGTCCTTTTTTACACCGCCCGGTATCTGTAATAGCTGTATATTTGAGAAGTTGAAAAGATGAATACCTTTGAAGTCATATACCCCCCGGTATTACTTGCTCCCTATGTTAAGCAATACTGGTTTCTAACCATGGAAAACAGAAGGCAGGAAGTACAACGCCTGGTTCCTATCGGTTGTATGGCTTTACTATTCCACCGGGGCAACCGTACCCATTCTTCTCTTGAAAATGAATACCTGCCTCACTCCTATTGGCAGGGTATAGCAAAGGAATATACAGACCTCACTTTTTCCGGAGCCATTGATTTGATTGGTATTGTCTTCCAACCTGCGGCCGGTAAACTCTTTTTCAGCATGCCACCCGGCGAACTGAGGAATAGCTATCTGCCTCTTGACCTATTGAATGACCCGGGATTAAGGGAGCTGGAACATCAGTTACAGGATATCCCTGACTCTTTTTCATGTATACAAGTGATAGAACGTTTTTTACTCCACCGCTTAAACCGGGCCTCTGTCCGGGAAAACAAACGGATGAATACGGTCTTACATGCTATCCATTCCGGGAAAGCAGACGTAGAACGGTTGGCTGCACTCTCCTGTCTGGGGTATAAACAGTTCAAACGTCACTTCTATTCAACCATGGGTATTAATCCGAAAGAATACCTGCAAATTATACGTTTTCAAAAAGTACACCGGTTACTACAACTGCATACCGGTTTAACAGTAACTCAACTGGCGTATGAATGCGGATACTATGATAAATCGCATCTGATACGGGAGGTTAAGGAACACTGTGGGTTTACTCCTACTGAACTGCTTAAAGCGTGTGACCCGGTTTATTCATCTTATCACGGATTGTTTCGATCGGCTTTTATTGATTTACCTTCCGTTTAAACATATACATCTATTAAAAATTAAAAGAAAATGGCTTTAAATAAAAATTTCGACATAAACAGCATTAATTGTGATGATTATACTCAGGTGGATTTCTTTGAATACCGGGGGGATGATTTATTTGAAGTGACAGAGTATTTCTCGGCTTACTTACAGGATGCTACCCGGAAAGGCTATATGGTTGTATGGCAATCCTATCACTTCTGCCCCTCAGGCTGAATTCAATGTATACGATGGGTATCAGCAGAAAGAACGCAGTTTACTGAATTTCTGTTCGTATAATTACCTGGGATATTCCTGCCATCCGGAAGTGATAACCGAAGTACAAAAAACAACCGGGAAGTATGGTACCGGAGCCGTATCTGCTCCTTTACTGAGTGGCTACTTATGATTTATCCAAAGAACTGGAAAAGCGAATGGCCCGTTTCAAAGGCAAAGAAGATGCCATCCTGTTCCCAACGGGCTATGGGGTAAACCTGGGCGTGTTGTCGTGTTTACTAAAACCGGGAGATGTGGCAGTATTGGATATTCTGTCACATGCTTCTATTTATGACGGGGCCAGACTGGCGGGAGCTGATATAAAAGTATTCAGCCACAATAATCCGGAACATCTCGAAAAAGTATTAAAAAACCTGCCCACGAAACGGGCTATCGTTTGCATCGAAGGGGTCTACAGTATGGATGGCGACCTGGTAAAACTGCCAGAAATAGTGGAGGTTTGCAAAAAATATGGAGTCCGTATATTACTGGATGAAGCCCATGCCACCCTCATCTTCGGCAAGAATGGCCGGGGTGTTGCCGAACATTTCAATCTGGAAGACCAGATAGATATTACAATCGGTACATTTAGTAAATCGTTTGGAGCTATTGGCGGTTTTGCAACAGGCAACGCTAAACTGATTTCCTATCTGCGTATGTATGTCCGTTCGTATGTTTTTTCCTGTGGTATGGCTCCTCATACGGCTGCCGGTATACTCAAAGTAATTGAACTATATGAAAAAGATAAATCCTATCTTTATAAACTGTGGGAAAATACACATTATATGCAACAAAAACTACGGGAAGCCGGATTGGATACCGGCGCAACCGAATCACAGGTGATACCGGTTATTGTAGGGAACGACCGCCGTTTACGGGAAATAAGCCGTATTATTCATAGTAAAGGTTTATATACAGGGGTGGTTACTTTTCCTGCTGTATCCAGTAAACGGACACGGTTACGGCTATCCATGTCGTCCAATCATACCGTCGAACAGATGGATACCTGCGTACAGATTATAAAAGATACTTTTGAACAAGTGTAAATAGTTAATATTCCTATTGTATGAAAATAGAACATGTAGCCATATGGGTAGAAGATATAGAAAAGATGCGGCAGTTTTATCTTACCTATTTTGATGTTTCCTGTGGAGATAAATATGTCAATCCTACCAAAAATTATACCTCTTACTTTCTGACTTTTAATGAAAGGGGTTGCCGCATAGAATTAATGCACCGGCCGGACATTGCTGGCGCTACGGGGAAAAGAGGCTTTTTAAAAGGGTTGGCGCATATCGCTATCCGGGTTGGAAGCAAAGAGAAGGTGAACCAAATGACGGAACGTTTCCGCAAAGATGGCTATACGGTTGCCGGAGAGCCCCGGACTTCGGGCGACGGCTATTATGAAAGTGCTGTCCTGGATGCTGAAGGTAATTATATCGAAATTGTTGCTTAACGAATTATGCCTATGGCTGTAAAAAACCGTCTTCTGATTGTTAGTCTGTATATCCTGGGATGCTCTGTTAACGGATGGTGTGAAACCTGGCATCTTACAGACTCACTGGATAAAATAATAGATAATAAGTCAGTATATATAGCGGAAAAGGAACAACGCATCAAACATCTTACCGGTTTATTACAGGCTACCCATGCCTCCTTAAGTTACGAGTATGAAATCAATCTGAAACTGTATGAGGAATATAAAAAATTTCAACTCGATTCCGCCATACAATACATAGAGATAAAAATAGAATAGACCAGGGTAAAAATTGATTGTTTAGATTTCTTTAGGGAGCCTCCTCTTTAACAGTATCTATTTCACCTATTATAGGAACAGAGCTAAACTTAATCAGGCTTCCTTTTTTAAACCATTCTTCCCGGTGAAGAGAATACACCTTTTCATAAGAAAGATAAAATTGCTCTACATCATGGATGTGTATATATTCCTTGAATCTCTTTCTACCAAAAGAGATTCTTAGCTGACATACAGTCCAGATATTTCTACGGGAAGATGCAGGTTTCCATTTGGGCATATTTTCCAGGACTTTTAAAACAACTTTATCCTGTTTAGGGGAAAAGCTATTTATTATTTCCGGCTGCCTGTATGAACCATCCGGTGAGAGTGTAAACTGCACAACGAGTTCTCCTTTTTTATTGAATAAATAATGCCAAACTGAACATTTCATCTTTTTTCTTATATATTTGGCAAACTCGATACCACCTCCGGGAATTTCATGATACTCCCTGATTTCCAAAAATGCCATACTTCCTACTTCCTCTTTATCTACAGTAAAATAGAAGTTCATTTCAAAAAAATGCATCTTCCGGTTCACCTTCTGTAGTATGAATAAATGCCGGCATTGTGTATAGCACTCTCCTGACCTCTTCCTTAAACAGCTTTTTACGTGCACTGGAATAAATTTCTTTTACCAAACCATCTTTTCCTATATGACAGCATACTGCCACACGTCCTGATTCCTCTTCTTTCAGCATTTGCTCCGGATAAGTCAGATGGTCTTCCATAAATTTCCTCCATGCTTCTTCACCACCCGGAAACTGAGGAGAATTTTTACTTACTGTAACAGACTTATGGATGTGTGTTTGGCTCGCACAGGAGCAAAAAATACAGAACAAGGCTAAACAGCTATAGAAAAAATAGTTATAAATTCTCATATCTTATTTCATTTCTATAATAGAAACCGGCAT
>JAJBTP010000555.1 GCA_020860805.1 Tannerellaceae bacterium
TTCGTATTTGATTATAAACGGAATACTCTATATTTGTAAAAAACATACAAACAATATTTATTCATAACAAAGTAATAAAATATGAAAAAACTAATTCTACTAAACACATTGATTTTTCTTTTAATGCCAATCCTGTGTGCGCAAACAAACATTTTTCCCACACCGGAAAAATAAAAACGTCTGGAAGGGCTTCATACCATTGGAAAGAAAATAGAAACTTCCGGTAACGAATTCTATTCAATTCTATTAGCTCAACAATCCGGGCAGGAACTGACCACCTTTGGAGCCGGAAAAACTTCTACAAGTAAGATACACTTCATCCTCGACCCGGTTATTAAAACAGCTGATGAAGGGTATCAGTTATTAATTTCTCCGGAAACTATAACAGTTACGGCTTCTACAAAAGCAGGATTATTTTACGGACAACAGACCCTCCTGCAATTAGCACGATTCGGAAAAGGAACTATTCAATGTTGCCGGATTGAAGACGCTCCCCGGTACCAATGGCGGGGTTTTATGCTAGATGAAAGCCGGCACTTTTTCGGCAAAGAAAAAGTAAAACAATATCTGGATATCATGGCATCCTTAAAACTAAATACTTTTCACTGGCACCTGACTGATGAACCAGGCTGGCGTATTGAAATTAAAAAATATCCAAAGCTAACCACTATAGGAGCTATCGGAAACTGGCATGATCCGGAAGCACCGGCACAATATTATACGCAGGAAGAAATTAAAGAAATTGTTGCATATGCTTCTGAACGCCACATTACAATTATTCCCGAATTTGATATGCCTGGGCATGCAACCGCCGTATGCCGGGCTTATCCGGAAGTTTCAGGAGGTGGAGAAGGAAAATGGGAACACTTCACTTTTCACCCTTGCAAAGATAAAACTTACGAATTTATAAGTAATATATTAGATGAAATCGCAACTCTTTTTCCGGGACCTTACATACATATAGGAGGAGACGAAGTTCATTATGGGAATCAAAGCTGGTTTACCGACCCTGATATACAAGCTTTTATTCAGGGAAAAAAAATTATCAAACGAGACTGGACTAGAGCATTACTTTATATGTAGGGCCACCGATATAGTAGTATCAAAAGGTAAAAAAATGATTGGCTGGGATGAGATTGTAGATGCCGGGCTATCACCCGAGAAAGCAACTGTTATGTGGTGGAGACATGACAGGACTTATCAACTCGTGAAAGCCCTGGAAAATGGATTTGAGGTAATTATGACTCCACGTCGCCCGCTATACGCAGATTTTGTACAATATCACAATCATAAAACCGGAAGAAACTGGAATGGATATAATCCAATCGAAGACATTTACAGATTCCCTGACCCGGTAATCCATTTGACTAAAAACTTCGAAAATCAGGTATTAGGAATGCAATTTTCACTCTGGACAGAACGTGTTGCTGATGAAAACAGGCTGGACTTTATGACATTTCCCCGGTTAGTTGCCGTAGCAGAATCAGCCTAGACATCAGCCAGGTCAAAAGAGTCAAGCCTTTTCATGCGCAAATTACCTTTTTTCCTTGAATACCTGGATTCATTAGGAATTTATTATTTCAATCCGTTTCAACCGGATAGCCGGATTGAACCGGATGCACCAGAAAAAGAGGATATTTTACAAAATGGATAATGTAATCGAATAAAATAAAATCTCCTTATTTATAAGAAATATCTCATAAATAAGGAGATTATAATTCTATATTTACTGTTATTTTTCTTTTTCACTCATACTCACTCGGTGAAACTCCGAATTGTTTTTTGAAACTCCGTGAAAAATGCGAAAGAGTACTGAAGCCTGTCATATCGGCTATTTCCGAAATAGTATACTTCCCTTCTGAAATTAATTCTGCTGCCCGGTTTAATTTATAAGTCTTGAAAAATACACTTGGGTTTTCCCCTGTTAGCCCTTTTACTTTATAATAGAATTTGGTACGGGAGATTTTCATAAGTCCGGTCATGCGGGCAATATCCTAATTCCGGGTTGGAGAGTTCGTTTTCCATGAGCCGATAAAGATCAGTCATGAAGGCATTATCCTGCGGGGAAAGGATGTCGGCTTCTATTTTGTCTGTTTAAGTAGCCTTGCCTAACAGATTACGTACTTTTTCCCTGTTTTCGAGTTGGGAGTTGATAAGGGCCAGCAAATAGGTAGGCTCAAACGGTTTGGTGACATAGGCATCGGCACCACAGTTGAGGCCTTCTGCCTGATTTTGTACAGTGGCTTTGGCGGTTACCAATAGCACAAGGGATGTGACAAAGTTGCAGGTCCTCTTTTATTTCCCGGCAGAGCTGGTAGCCGGTTTTGCCGGGCATTACGACGTCACTGAGTACTAAGTCAGGTAATTCTTCATGGATGGCTTTCAGGGCACTGTGGGCATCAAAGCGGGTGATAATCCGGTACCAGGGTGATAGTAATGTTTTCAGATAATAGGCTACTTCCGTGTCATCATCCACCAGTAAGAGTGTCTTTTTCCTATCCGGTTCTTTTCCTGCCTCTGATTCTGTTTCCGGTTCTTTGGGTGGTAGCGGATAGGCTTCAGACTGGTTGTTAGGTTCCGTGCTTCGTTCGTCTTCTGTATAGGAGATGTCGTTTACCGGAAGGATGAAGGTGAACAGGGCGCCTTCGCCTTCTTCCGGTGTGCCGGCTTTGATATATCCGTGATGCAGTTCGGCAAGGCTACGGGCGTAGTAGAGTCCGATGCCTGTACCCCAGTTGTATTTGCCTTCGGTTTGGTTTTCTATCTGGTAATAACGTTCGAATATTTTTTCCTGTTTGTCTGTGGGAATGGTTTGTCCTGTATTTGCTACGGATATCTGGATGTATTGAGTGTCTTTATCTTTTTCACTCAGCCGGAAAAGGAGTCCGGCTTCTTCGCGGGTAATGACATCGAAATTGATGGTGATGTTTCCGCCTTCGGGAGTGAATTTCATAGCGTTTGACAATAGGTTGCCGAATATTTTTTCTACTTTGTCTTCATCCAGCCATAGCAGGAAAGTGTCTTCCAGTCCGGAGGTGGTTAAATGGATGCCTTTGTCGCCGGCATTTATCCGGAATACATCTACTTGACGTTGCAGGCAGGCAATGATGTCTGCCCGTATTACCTGTAATCTGAGAGTGTCGTTTTCCAGTTTATTGAAGTCCATCAGTTGGTTGACTAATCTGAGCATGCGGTTTACACTGCGTTGTATGATGTAGAGTAGTTTTTTGTTTTCGCCGGTTATTTCCGGGTTGTTGCACAGTTGGGTTACCGGGCCTGTAATCATAGTCAGGGGAGTACGGAATTCATGGGATACGTTGGCAAAGAAGCTCATGTTCATGCGGTTGACCCGCTGTTCCTGTTCTTTTTCCATTTTTGCCCGCCGGGTGGCTTCTTTTTCAGCCCGGAAACGTCGCAAAGCACGCATCAACAGGAAGAGGAGAGCAAAGGCTGTAAGCAAGTAGAGGGTGTAAGCCCAACCTGTCCGCCACGGGGCGGGACTGACAGTGACCAGGATGGCGTTTTTGGCTTCGACAATGCTATTGGTATTGTTGGTGATTTTTACTTTGAAGGTATATTTGCCGGCGGGAAGGTTAGCATAATAGGCTTCGCGGTTGTTGCGGGCATCAATCCAGTATTTGTCGAATCCTTCCATTTTATAGTGGTAATGTACACGTTCATATTCGCAGTAATCCAAGGCGGCAAATGAGATGCTGAAACTGTTTTGGGTGTGCTGCAAATGTATGTGGGGTTTATGGGATAGATGTTTGTCGATGGTCCGGATGTCCTGTGGGCGTATCAGCCGGTTGTGTATTTTCAAATCTTCAAAAAGTAACGGAATATTCCGTTTCATCGGTACGTCTATCGGGTTGAAGAAGGTCAATCCGTGTGTACCACCAAATACCAAGGTTCCGTCAAATACCCGGCACGAAGCACGGTCGTAAAACTGGTTGCCGCCAATACCGTCAGCAGTAAAGTAGTTGGTGAATTTTTCTGTGGTACGGTCGTATTTACTAAGACCGTACTGGGTACTTATCCACAAGTGCCCCTGTGTATCTTCTTCTATGGAAGAAATATCCAGACAGGCTGTTCCGGGCATGGGTTTCATTCGTCCGGTTGAGGGAGTGTAACACATCAGTCCGTTGCTGACAGTGCCTATCCATACGTTTCCCTGTGTATCTTCAAACAGGACAGTCGGTATGAATACGGAACGGCGTATACAAGCCTGCATATCTTCTTCAAAGATAGGAATTTCTTTTACTTCTCCGTTTTCCGGGTTAATGAGTTTCAACGGCTGGTGAAAACCGGCTACCATCAGCTTGTTATTGAGCGGTAGCAGTCCGGGAATGAAGGTAAAGCCCTCGAATGCCTTGATTTGCCGGAAAGATTTTTCTCCTTTTTTCAGGGCATACGTATATATGGTGGCAGTGCCAATCCAGATGGTTTTATCGGCTCCCTGTGTGATGGACATGGGCAGATAGATGAAATGTTTTTCTTCTATTTCAAGCTTGTCATTGACGTATCGGCATTTCAATACTTCATTGTTGGTGGCTGTCATCCAGATGGCGTTGCTGTCATCTATAAAAATCTGGTTGACGTATATGGCTTTCTGTTTATTAGGTGTGAAAAGTGTTTCAATATCGATGGTTTTTATTTGGCGGGTTTGCATATCGTAGACGTATACTCCGTCCATGAGGGTGGCTATCCACAGTTTCCGGTCTGTTCCGGTAGCAACGGAAACGACCGATTTATTTTCCAGTTCCGAACGCAGATAGTTGTTATTATTGAACCGTTCTTTGTAATGGTAAGATACGGTGTAGCCCTGGTCTAAAGAGCCTATCCAGAGATTTTTCTGTGAGTCGGTAAATAGTTTGTTTATTTTAAAACGGGGTACTTCCAAGGGGAAGCCGTTTTCACTCTGGTGAATAACCGTGTTTTTTATGTAATTATAACAAAACAATCCGTTTTTGGAGGTGTTCAGAAGCAAACTGTTGTTGCCATACGGATGGATATAATCTATAACAGCATAAGCCAGTTGAGGATGTTTTTTATTACCCCGGGTATCTCTTTGAAGTTCCGGCTACGGGTATCAAAAATGAATAATTGGTGGTTGCCTGCTATCCATAATTCATTTGCATGGAGATACGAGCAGTAAGGCAGGCCTTCCAAGGCTATGGAATCTTTGAGTTGCAGGGTGGACGGGTTGTAGCAAAGCAGATGGGTGGGTCCTGTTATCCACAGATTGTTTTCAGCGTCCACATGACATTTCATGTAAAAGTTATTCTGTGACCCCTGATTTTCAATCCGCTGGTCAATTTCTTTTGTCAGGGGATTGTAAACATAGAGTTGCGTCATCGTTTTAAATAAAATGCGTCCCTCTTTATCCTCTATCAGCTGTTGTACATTTTTATCGGCCAACCGTAAAGGTACGGATTGGAAGTTATCTTTATCGGTATAGAGACTCACACCGTTGACCGTGGCTATCCAGAGGCGTTTTTTTGAATCGAGCAGGATGTCTGTTATCTGGTTGTCGGGCAATCCCAGGGAGTCGTCCGTACAAAAGTATTGATGGTATTCATGTACATTGTATTTATTTAGTCCCCGGAAAGTTCCCAGCCAGATATATCCTTGTGCATCTTCGGCAATGGCGGTAATTTTCTGGTTGGATACACTTCCGGCAATGACCGGGCTTTCTATTTCGGAGGAGGGTACGGACAGGGGTTCAGTCCGGCAGGAGATAAAAAGGACTGAGACTATCAGCAAGATACTCCATGTGGTTATAGTGCGGGGAAAATATGGGGTTGCAGACATAGATAGTTTAATTGGGTATAGTGCGAATATAAAGAGAAAAAACCAGACACAACGTGCTATGCAGCACATTTTGAACTCACAGGCAAATATTTAAACACAGGGAACAATGGTTTTAAACCGGCAGACAAATCATCCGGTTAAATGAAACAATGCTTCCCGGTAGGATAGGCTAATATTGCAGGTATAATTATTCTAAAATAGATACGCAATATAAAAAAGCAATTCTTACCGGCGGCAGTACTCGCGATATTTCTTTTTGCTTCGTGTGGAAGGACGGCAAATATGTTCCGGCTACCTGCGCAGACAGGTGGTGAAATTATAGCCTCTTCGGAAACGGCGGTTACGGAAACAACGTCCGGCAAAGTAGCCGGATACCTCCAAAACGGCATATACATATATAAAGGAATACCCTATGCCAAAGCCGAACGGTTCATGCCACCCGTACCCGCCGACAAATGGGAAGGCATCCGCAGCAGCCGCGCTTACGGCCCCACCAGCCCGCAGGCCAAACGCACAGGATGGGAAAAGTGATGAGCAGGCGTTTGCTTTCGATTGGGACGATGGATATACGGATGAAGACTGCCTGCGGGTCAATATCTGGACACCAGGCATAAATGACGGGAAAAAACGTCCCGTTATGGTGTGGCTGCATGGAGGCGGCTATTCCGCAGGTTCGGGGCAGGAATTACCTTCGTATGACGGAACCAATCTGGCACAAAAGGGTGATGTAGTCGTTATTACCCTGAATCACAGACTCAATGTGTTGGGTTTTCTGGACCTCTCAGCCTACGGCGAAAAATACGCACACTCCGGAAACGCCGGACTACTCGACCTCGTAGCAGCCCTTGAATGGGTCAATAAGAATGTCGCATCATTCGGAGGCGACCCCCAGAATGTAACTATTTTCGGACAATCAGGCGGAGGCGGGAAAGTCTCCAACCTGCTTGCTACACCAGCGGCGGCAGGATTATTTCACAAAGCAATAATACAAAGCGGCTCGATACTTCAGACGATGGAGTCAAGATATTCACGCCGTATAGGAACTTCAGTGGTAGAGGAACTGGGTTTGAAACCGTCTCAGATTGATGCACTGCAACAGATACCGTATGAACAACTGCTGGCAGCAGGAGAAAGAGCGGTGGAAAAAGTAAAGACAGAAGCCGAAAAAGAAGGGGTTTCTATTTTTATGTTTGGGTGGGGACCGACGGTAGACGGTGATGTATTGCCGGCACAGCCTTTCGACCCACAGGCTCCGGCACAGAGTAAAGATATTCCTTTACTGATAGGTTCTACTTTGCATGAATTTACCATGAGCACCTATGTGCCTGAATTTCGCACGCTAACAAAGGAGAAAGCAACGGAGTTTCTGAGATACCGGTACGGAGACCGTATGGATGAATTCCTGCAGCTTTTCGAAAAAGCATATCCCGGTTATCAGCCGAAAGATTTGGTAGATGTGGATTTGGTACTACGTCCGGGAGTCGTAGAACAGGCACGGTTACACGTTGCCCGGCAGGGCGCACCGGTCTATATGTATATGTTTGCATGGGAATCGCCGGTAATGGATGGCATCCTGCGCAGCACCCATTGTATGGAAATACCTTTTGTATTTAATAATGTGGTTCGCCATGCCACGATGACAGGCGGAGGAATAGCAGCCCGGGCATTGGGTGAGAAGATGAGCGACGCCTGGCTGAACTTTGCAAAGACAGGAAATCCGAATGCAACGGGTTTGCCGGAATGGGAACCTTATACCATAGAAAAAGGAGCTACCCTGTTTTTTGACAACACCCCGGAAGTAAAATACAACCATGATAAAGAACTACTGGAGTTAGTC
>JAJBTP010000182.1 GCA_020860805.1 Tannerellaceae bacterium
GGTCAAATGTATCACGGAACTCTACAATGGAACGCGCTAACTCTTCCCGGTTTTCCCGGGCATTCAAACGGCTCTCTTCCCGGTTATGCCGAAAATCTTCCCGGAAATTTTTTTCCATCCGTTCAAACATTTGTTGTATAGAAGCAATTATTTTCTCTTCATCATTTTTCTTGACATCTTTTTTATTAACTAATGTAATTATTTGAATAACAATGATTACAATTATTCCGATAAGTAAAATTCCTTCCATGTGCAGAGCTTTTGACTGCAAAGATACAGATTGTATAGTTGTATTTTATGGTTAAAATGTGTTAATCGTTCCAACATTCCAAATCTTTCTCTGTTTTATTTACAGAAGCAGGCAAGAAACAGCAGAAACAAAAAACTGCAGGAGATATTTGAAAAAGATTAAACAAAACAGGAATGGCGATTGTTATTTATAAGGGAATGGAAATCCCGACAAATGGAGAGATGCCTGAAGTTGGTTCCAAAGCTCCGAATTTTACCGGAGTAACTAAAGATATGTGCGAAATATCTTTAAGCGAATTGAAAGGCAAAAATGTGGTGTTGAATGTTTTTCCGAGTCTGGATACAGGTGTGTGTGTTACTTCGGTAAGACGCTTTAACAAAGAAGCAGCTTCTCTATTCAATACAGTTGTAGTAGCTCTATCTAAAGATTTGCCATTCGCACACGGACGGTTTTGTGCAGCAGAAGGAATAGCTCATGTAATGACGATGTCTGCTTATCGTAATTCGTCCTTTGAAGATAATTATGGTATGCTTCTGACCGAAGGTCCTCCAGCCGGCTTATTAGCACGCGGGGTGATAGTCATAGATGAAGCAGGAAAGATATTACATTCGGAGCTCGTGAGAGATATGTCAAACGAACCGGATTATGAAGCCGCACTGGCTTCGTTAAGATAACAAAGTTGTAGATTATTGTTTTTCATTGGTTAAAGTTAAGGGTTAGTGTAGAGGGCCATTGGATGTGAATCCGGTGGTCTTCGTTTTTTTTGGTATGTACTGAATTTTTTGTTTATTTGTATTTAAAATTTATCGTAAAGAAGTACCCGTTAATAAAAAACAAATGAAAAACTACCCTTTTATAATCACAGTATTAATAGTCCTATTTTTATTTTCGTCCTGTCAAAAACAACCTACAAAAACAGTTATTTCAGGTACTATTGTGGGGGCTGATGTTTCCTTTGTTTCTTATTCACCTCCTATAGAGGGGCTTTGTTTTGCCGGTTTTGTAGATATGGTGTCAGTTAATTCGTCCGGAGAGTTTATAATCGTAATAGATAACATGAAGGATGCTTCTTTCTGTTTTATTAAGATTCCTGAAATTAGTTTTTATCATTATTTTATTGTAGAACCTGAAGGTTCTGTTCAACTATTAATAACCAATTCGGAAGAGAGTGTCCGGGTTGATATGGAAGGAATGAATGCAAAAGGTCTGGAGTGTTACATGCAGGCCGAAAGAAAGTCAATGGAACTCATTTCTAACCGGTTGGGAGAAGTTGGAATTTCAAACTTACCTGATACAATTCTGGCGTTGAAAGAAGCGGAATTAATTCCTTACAAAGAATTATATGCCAGAAGTCTTATTTCCCATTCTTTTTATAAACTTGTTTCTGCCCAAATAGAATGTTTATATGGTGCTGCTCATTCTCTTACTCTTTATAAAAAATAGATTTGGAAGATAGAGATGAAACTCTTATCTCTTCCCTGAAAGATGTATGTAGAAGTTATCCCGTAGATAATGAGATGTTTAGTAAAACACATACCTGGTTTGATTATGTAAGCAGGTATGTTGAACTGTATATACCTCTTTTTGAAAATTACGGCCGGGAAGAACTATTCAAAAAACAGCAGGAAGGTACTCTTAAAACGTATTATATGGAGAATGCAGGCCGGGTTTTATCAGCTAAACAACTGGCTTTTTTCAAATCATCTTCGATTTATTTTACCTCTTTGCAACAGCAGTTTCCTAAAGAAATAACGGCTATATATGAACAAATGCTCAAAGAGTATCCCCGGAATCCCTGGAAGCATTATTTGACTTCCTATGCGGCAGATGTTCAAGCCTATCATTCTATTATAGAAAAGCCTTTTGGGGAGGGTGTTATTTTTGTGGAAAATTATTCTGAAATAAATTTTTTGCGGGAAGTGGTTGCTTTATTTAAAGGTAAAAAAGTATATATAGATGTTTGGGTAACCTGGTGTGCACCTTGTAAAAGCGAATTTCAACATAAACAAGCTTTAAAAGAATATCTTCAGGAAACAGATACGGAAATAGTTTATATCTCATTTGATGAAGATGATAGGGACACTACATGGCAGGAAATGATAAAATATTATGGATTGGATGGATATCATCTACGGGTAAATCCGGCTTTACGTGCCGATTTATTTGTACAATATGATAATCACGGAAGAATTGCTATTCCCTGGTATATTCTTTTTGACGAAGAAGGGAATATCATGGAAAAGCATGCGCCGGCTCCTTCGGAAATTGCAACGGGTAGAAAATGAACAATGCACAACAATATTCTTTTCACTACGAAAAAGAGTTGGTTTTACTGCGGAAACTTCCCATACTTCCGCAGTAAAACCAACTATCATTACTTTGACTCCTTATTTACTGTTTGAAATATCCTAAATCTTCACGGTCAAAACTGGTAATGTAAGCATATATCTTATTGATTTCAGCTTGTCCGTAACTGATATAAACTTCAGCAGAATGACGGAAGCTTTCTTCTTTATTGGTATCCTGTAATAAAAGATAGCCCATTACACAATGTCCTGCAGCTTCAACCATACGGCGGGCATGGAAATCAATGTATTCATTATCTTTTGTTTCTGTTACCAGTTTAACAATCTCTTCATATTTATCAGTCATGGAGATTAGCTTTTTCTTCAAATCTTCCAGGTCTGCTTTATATTCCAATGCTTCGTATTCACGGAGTTGATTCAGGTAGGTTCCGGTAGTGACGTGGCGGATAGCTGCTACTACCTGTAACTGAGTAGTACCTTCGTAAATATTGGTAATACGTGCATCCCGGTAAAGGCGTTCGCAGGTATAATCTTTCATAAACCCTGAACCTCCATGAATCTGGATAGCATCGTATGCATTCTGGTTACAGTATTCTGTCGTCATTCCTTTCCCCAGTGGAGTGAAAGCATCTGCCAGTTTACTGTATTTTTTCATTTCCTGGCGCTCTTCCGGAGTCAGTTTACGTTCTTTAGAGATATCTTCCAGAGCCTTGTATATATCTACAAAACGGGCTGTTTCATAGAGCATGGTTCTGGAAGCATCTGTTTTAGCACGCATTAAGGCTACCATTTCATAAACAGCCGGGAATTCGATGATTGCTTTACTAAACTGTTTACGTTCCTGAGCATATGCCAGGCCCTCACGGTAAGCGGCTTCACTTAAACCAACAGCTTGTGCCATGATACCCAGACGGGCGCCATTCATCAGTGCCATTACATATTTGATAAGTCCCAGTTTGCGGTCGCCGCATAATTCGGCTTTTGCATTGCGGTATACCAGTTCACAGGTAGGAGAACCTTTGATTCCCATTTTATTTTCGATACGGCGCACATTTACGCCACCGTTTCTTTTGTCGTAGATGAACATAGACAAGCCACGGCCATCCCGTGTACCATCTTCCGAACGGGCCAGAACCAGATGAATATCCGCATCCCCGTTTGTAATGAAACGTTTCACTCCATTCAGATACCAGCAACCATCCTCTTCACTGTAAGTTGCTTTTAGCATAACAGATTGAAGGTCTGAACCTGCATCCGGTTCGGTAAGGTCCATTGACATGGTTTCGCCTCCACATACACGTGGTAGATACCGTTGGCGTTGGTTTTCGTTACCAAATTCATACAAGGTCTCCGCACAGTCCTGCAGCCCCCAAAGGTTTTCAAAACCGGCATCGGCGCGTGATACCAGGTCGGCAGCCATAATATAAGGTACAATAGGAAAGTTTAAACCTCCATACCGGCGAGGCATGGCTACCCCCATCAGGTTCGCTTTGCGTGCGGCATCTAGGTTTTCCTGTGTACCCCGGGCATACGTTCCCCGTCCGTTTTCTACTGTTGGTCCTTCGTGGTCAACACTCTCGGCATTCGGAGTAATAATCTCCCCACAGATTTCACCTACGATTTCCAATACTTTGTCATAGCTGTCCATCGCATCTTCGAAATCGACCGGAGCATAATCAAAAGTATCTTTATCAGCGTAATTACGTTCTTTTAATTCTACAATCCGCTTCATCAAAGGATGATTCAGATGGTGTTTTAAACTGGGATTATCTAAATAAAAATTAGCCATATATTTTAGGAGTTAAAGAAGTCAAAGAAATCAGAGAAGTTAAGTAGGAAACTCAGTTACAATATTATTAAGAACACTTTTGCAATAAGCATTTAACATTCTGCTTATTTCTGAAGCCTGGCTGTATAAAATGTCTTTTTGTTCTGAATTAATATATCCCATATCTTTAGATAGAATAAGGAAATTTCTTGTTTCTTCCAGTGAACCTTGTGATATATTGAAAAAGCGTAGTTTTTCTTTTTTTCCAATTCTCACATATCCTTCTGCTATGTTTGCTGTAATGGAGCTTGCTGCACGTCTTAGTTGATTTACCAAACCAAAAATTTCTTCCTTAGGATAGTCTTTTGTGATTTTATAAATATCCAAAACATATTGATGTGCTTTCTGCCATACGGCTAATTGTTCAAAGGATTGTGAAGGCATATTTTTCTTTACTTCTTAACTTCTTTAACTTCTTAACTTCTGAATTATTTCATATTCTGTTTATAATACTTAATCATTTTAGGAAGAACTTCTTCTATAGTTCCGGTGATTACGTAATCAGCGATTGTATTGATGGGAGCAGTCGGGTCATTATTTATGGAAATAATGATGGAACTTTCCTGCATACCTGCAATATGCTGGATTTGTCCGGAGATACCACAGGCGATGTATAATTTAGGACGTACGGTTACTCCTGTTTGTCCGATTTGCCGTTCGTGTTCGATAAATCCCGCATCCACAGCCGCACGTGAACCACCTACTTCGCCACCGATTACACCGGCTAAGTCATACAGGAGCTGGAAATTTTCTTTGGAACCGACTCCGTATCCACCTGCTATAATGATAGGTGAACCTTTTAGGTTGGTTTTACTTTTTTCAATCTGACGGTCAATGACAGATACGACAAAGTCTGCATCAGTAATATATTCGTTTACGTCATATTTCCTGGTTTCACCTTTATAATTGGTATCCAGGACTTCTTTTTTCATTACGCCTTCCCGTACTGTTGCCATTTGCGGACGGCATTCCGGATTGATGATGGTTGCTACAATATTACCACCAAAAGCTGGCCGGATTTGATACAGAAGGTTTTCATATGTTTTGCCTTCTTTTTTATCTTCATGGCTTCCTATTTCCAAAGAAGTACAGTCTGCAGTCAATCCACTAAAAAGGGCAGACGAGACACGGGGACCCAGGTCACGGCCGATGCTTGTTGCACCCATTAAAGCAACCTGTGGTTTTTCGTCCTCAAAAAGTTTTATAAGAATGGATGTATGGGGAAGAGATGTATACGGATACAGGCGGCTGTCATCAAAAAGGTGAAGAGTATCTATTCCAAAAGGAAATACCTGCTCACCGATATTGTCCAGATTTTCACCGATAGCAACCGCTTCCAGTTTACATCCCAGAGTAGTGGCAAGTGTACGGCCTTTAGTAAGCAACTCAAGGCTTACATCCGCAACAATGCCATCTTCTATTTCGCAATATACAAATAAGTTGTTCATATGTTTTTATTTTCATAGTAGTTGGTAGTTAGTAGTTGGTAGTTGGTAGAATACATGTTTAATATTTTTTCTACTAACTATCAACTACCAACTACTAACTACCCAATTGTATGATTAGCAATTAATTCTTTCATTAGTCCATCGATTTCGTTGTCTGTGGGTTCCAGAGTTTTGCTTTCTTTTGCCTGGAAAATAACGTTCTCGATTTTTTTTACTTTAGTGGGTGAACCGGATAGTCCGCACCATTTTACATCTGCGTTCACATCTGCTACGCTCCATTCCTGCAGGTTCAGATAGGGACGTACATTATACAGTTCGGTATAATCGGTATCAGCCTCCTGTTTTTCTGTTACAGTTTTTGCATGTTTATATTTTTGCAGATATTTAGCATTCCGTGGACGGCATTCCGGCGCACTACCATTTACGGTAACTACTAAAGGTAGTTTGCCTTCTACTGTTTCAACACCTCTTTCCAGACGTCTTTTGATAATTATCTTTCCGTCTTTTACTTCTTTGATTTCTTCTGCGTATGTGATTTGACTTAATCCTAATTTTTCAGCAACCTGCGGTCCTACCTGTGCCGTATCTCCGTCAATAGCCTGCCGGCCACACAGAATTAAATCAAACTCACCTATTTTGCGAATGGCCATCGAAATAGCATAGGAGGTTGCCAGTGTATCTGCACCGGCAAAAGCGCGGTCAGTTAAAAGATAACCACCGTCTGCACCACGATATAATCCTTCACGAATAATTTCCGCTGCACGGCCCGGTCCCATAGTTAAAAGGGTTACTGTTGTTCCGGGATAAGCGTCTTTCAGGCGTAAAGCCTGCTCCAGAGCGTTCAGGTCTTCCGGGTTAAAGATTGCAGGCAGAGCAGCACGGTTTACCGTACCATCTGCTTTCATAGCGTCTTTCCCTACATTCCGGGTGTCCGGAACCTGTTTGGCTAATACAATAATTTTTAAACTCATATTAAAATGGATATTAGATTTTTAGTCAGATTATTGCTAATCTAGTCCTACATAACTTTGCCTGCAAATGTAATTAAACATTCTTTAAATCAAAGCACAAATGTATGAAAAGTGCACACTTTTGTTGTTTCTGAGCAGAAACTGTTTGTAATGGGTAGATAGTGGCGGGAGGATGTTACGTTCTTAAAACTTTTGTAACGTTTTACTTGTCAGTATTGCTTTCAGAAGGTTTTTTCGTACGGCACAAATAGCAGGCGTTAGCTGATCATGCATCATTTCAAGGGTTATTTTGAATTCCTGTTTTAATTCCAGAATAGGAAGACATAGTTCATAAGCTATTTTCATGCATAGAGCTTGTACGCCGGGTAACTCTACACCTGAAAGAATTCGTTCCAGACAAAAGTCCAGAAAATCAACTCTGGGAGGATTGGGAAAGGGGTGTTTATAAAGCAGATTAAGGAGTACCCTTCGTTTTCCTGCGTGTTTACATACTAATAGTTCATTAATTAATTCGTCCTGTTTATCGAACAGCCATTGATTATCCTCTAAAGAAAAATGTATACAAACCCATGCTGCCTGATATCCGACCGGATATTCTTTATCGAAAATTAAATGATAAAGTTCCTGTTTTCGTTTGTCATTTTGATGGGTCAGATGCAGTATTTCCCGGATATCATAGATTCCTATGCGTTTGGATAGTTTCTCTTTAAAATTCATTCTTTTAACCTGTTACTTTACCGGCAAAGATAGGTGTTTTTATTAATGAAAAACGGACAATAAAACAGCTTTTTTGATTACCGGCATAAGCGATGATAACTACTAT
>JAJBTP010000115.1 GCA_020860805.1 Tannerellaceae bacterium
GTTCAATAAATCACGGGCTTTGGATGAAGGTAAATTCCAGGGATTAGCAATTGATATGGATAACCAGCCTGAGTTGACAGACGAACGGATTCAGCAGTGGGTAAAACAGCTGAAGAATGAATTTTTTATTAATTGATGTATATAGGAAAATGGATTCAATTAAATCGGATTTACTAAATACACCGGGTTTACAAACCATTTTTTCACGTAAAAGTATACGTGCTTTCACCGATGAACCGGTAGAAAAAGAAATGGTTGACATACTACTGAGAGCCGGGATGGCAGCACCAAGTGCTGTCAACCAACAGCCATGGGCGTTTATTGTAATTGATGACAGAACTATTTTAAATCAGTTAAGTGAAGAACTTCCTTTTGCTAAAATGGTTGCCAAAGCTCCGTTAGCAATTGTAGTCTGTGGTGATCCGGATAAATCTATCTACGGTAAAGAATTCTGGATACAGGACTGTTCTGCTGCTTCCGAGAATATTCTCCTGGCTGCAGAAGCACTGGGATTAGGTGCCGTATGGACTTCTACTTATCCGGATACGGAACGTATTCAGACTGTAAGAAAGATTCTTCACTTACCTGAAAATATATTTCCATTAAATCTGATTCCGGTAGGCCACCCGAAAAATGAACATGCTCCGAAAAATAAATTCCGGACAAACAACATTCACAGGAACAGGTGGCATACACCGGAATAACCGTATCAGAATGGTATCAGAAAAGAGAGAATATCCGAACGTGACATAGCACCGGGATTTATCCCGGGCTCACCTTCGGGAACAGGTATCCCTAATTTATCAAACCATTCTATCCAGCCTTTTGTATATTCCCCTGTTTTCAACGATTTAAACGTCATTTCATTTAACGGAAAAACAGCCTCTCCTCCATTTGCCCGCCGGAAGATTTCATATATCAATTCGGAACAATAATAGGAATCATTAGATAAATCAAATGCATAGTTATATTTCCTGCCTATTAATTTCATTCCCTCCTGTAGTGCTTCCGGAATTAAAGACTGATACCGTTCCTGTATTCTACCTACTACAGATATAGGATAACACGCTTTGTTGGATGTAGGATAAAGATATTCCTCCAAAGGAGTTAAGGTTACTTCCGGTATGGTAGCTTGCAACACAAAGATTTCATCATTTTCATCGATGTAAATCATACCTACATGCGTAAAATTATACCCATCCATACTCGTTGTTACTTGTTTTATGGTATCATCCGTTTCTCCCGGACATGCCTCCTGAAATATTAAATCACCGTTTTGTAACTGGATTCCATACGTTGTATATGTAACCGCAAGCATACAGGTTAAAAATAAGATTAGTTTCATAAGATTATGATAGTTTATTTTAATGTATAGGTTATGCCTCCTGTTAGCCAGAAGCCTGCCTGAGGGATATTTCCTAAATCAAAATAATGAGTATTATAAAGATTATTAAGTGTCAGGTTTAACCCGATATCTTTGTGTCTATAATTTAGTTTTACATCTAAAGTCGAAAAACCACGATAGGGCCGGAACTTTTTTGTATCTACATTATCTTCATAGTATTTATAATTACCAATTCTTTTCTGAAACCGGAAATACCAGTCCATTGTAAAATCAGAAAATAACTGATGATTTATTTTGACCGTAAATTTATCTCTCAGGTACTTAAGGGAATATAAGGTTTCAAGTCCCTGCGTATCGGTAGATTGATGCATACGGGTATAATCCAGGGCCAAAGCAGATGATTCCCCTAAGACAGGTATCCAATTATATAAATGAAACTTAACGCCCATTTCTACTCCACGGGTATCTATCTCGGTGAGATTCCAAGATTTGGATTTATCATCTTCTTCATTATATACCCAATCGATGATATTTCGTCCCCATAGCATAAATCCGGTCAGGTAGGCACTTATGTTATCTTTCCGGTACTTAATTCCCAATTCCCAGGCCTGAGAATTTTCAGGCTGTAAACCTTCATTTCCTTCGTGGGTTTCCGTGGTATAATACAGATCGGTAAAAGAAGGCATCCGGGTAGATTTAGTCCATGAAGTATAAAGTTTTATTTCATCCAGAGGACGATAACTAAGATTCAGAGATGGATAAAAACGATATTTATTCTTTAATAAAGTGTTATGATTCATCAAAGCTCCGGCTGAAAGCATCACCTGATGCCATCTGGCTGTATGTTCCAGCGCTACACTGGTATTTATCCGGTCATCATACTGTGTATATTTTCTATGAGGCTGTACCATTTCTTTCCCTAATACAGTACTCATAATATCTTCTTTACGAAATTCCCCTCCCAGGCTGGTTGTTCCCCAAAAGGAAGTATAGGTAAAAATAAGATTCCCTCCATACGTATCATTGCGATGATAATTACGTCCGTATGTATCCCCCCTTATTAAATCAAACTGATCATGATGTCTGTTCCAGTAAAGTATCGGAATAATTTTCAGTTTAGTACCAAATTCACCTTTCACTGAACCTACATAGGAACTGGTATGCTCATATTGATTAGGCCAGGCTGCGGTATAAAAAGTATTAGCCCCATACTTTTTATCATTATATCCCAGATTGATATCCAGTTTGTTCGCATCCGGTAAATTCAGCCGGGTCTGCCAGAATAGATTGTAGATATCATAATCACTGTTAGCGATATAACCTGTAGATGATTTATATCCTGCAGAGAGAGAATGAGAAGCCATTCCGGTCTGTGTTGTTCCCCGGACCTCGAGATCACGCAAATTATGCATACCAGCCCCGATATGGGTATACAAACGCGTATCAGCATGTTTTTTAGTAATAATATTTATACCTCCGGCAAAAGCACTGGAACCATAAACCAAAGCAGATGGACCATGAATAATTTCAATACGTTCAATGTCAAAAAGATTAACCGGAAGGTCAAAACTGTAATGCCCGGTCTGGGCGTTGGTGAGGTTTACTCCATTCAGTAAAATAGCGGTTTGGTCGAAAGTTCCTCCTCTGATAGAGATGTCGGCTTGTACACCGTGTCCGCCTCGTTGTAAAATATCAACAGTAGCGGAATAAACTAATAAATCCTGAATACTCCGGACGGGAGCTCGCTGAATGTCTTCTTTTGTGATTACTGTTATCAGCTTAGCCGATTGATTCAAGGGGGTTTCAATACGTGCTGCTGAAACCATTACCTCTTCAAGTTCCTGTTCCAGGACTTTCTGTTGCTGTTCACCCCCGGCATTTTGGGCAGAAGCAGAAGATACATACATAGCTGTTAAAACACAGCCCATTACCACACCGATATTTACTACACGGCGTAAACTACAAAAGGCTCCGTACTTCTTTCGTGTAAACCGTTTAAAACGGTAGACGGACAGCCTGTTTAATTGTTTTTGTTTCATTTGTAATAAAGTTAAAATTATCATGACAAAAGTAATTATATTTGTCAAAACAATTTAAAAACAGACCATGAATAGAATAGCCGGAATTGTCGCTTTGACATGTTGTTTATTAATGACATTTACAGTAGTTAAAATGAATGCACAGGAAAAAAATCCTTTACGCCTGGGAGTTGCCGGGGTATCTCACGGACATGTATGGGAAGTTGTAAGCCGTATCGGACGGGGTGATTTCATCGTTGTTGGAGTTTCTGAAAAAGATGACGCTTTACGCATGCAGAATGCACTCACAGGAAAAGTGGATGCATCCCTCTTTTATGCTGATTTGGAAGAGATGCTCGATAAAACAAAGCCTGAAGCGGTTATCGTATATGAATCTATTTATGACCACTTACGCGTAGTAGAAGCATGTGCTCCCCGTGGGATTCATGTGATGGTTGAAAAACCACTGGCGGTTAACAATGAACATGCCAGAAAAATGGCTGATTTAGCGAGTCAATATGGTATTCAATTACTTACTAATTACGAAACTACCTGGTATGATACAAATCATGAAGCATTTCGCCTTATCCGGGAAGGAGCTATCGGTGAAATCGTGCGTATGAATGTATATGATGGTCATGAAGGCCCTATAGAAATAGGATGTGGAAAAGAATTTACTGATTGGCTGACTGACCCTGTTTTAAATGGCGGAGGAGCTGTAATTGACTTTGGTTGTTATGGAGCTAATTTATCTACATGGCTTTTTAACGGAGAAAAACCGGAAAGCGTATATGCAGTCCTTCAACAACAGAAACCGGACTTGTATCCCAAGGTAGATGATGATGCTACGATTGTTTTAAAATACCCGAAAGCAACGATACAAATTATGGCTTCCTGGAACTGGCCTAAAGGAAGAAAAGATATGCATATCTATGGTAGCCAAGGCTATATTTACCAGAATACAGCAAAAGATATGCATGTTTATAAAGAAGGAAAAGAAAGTAATCCGGTTCCCCCTGAATTACAGGCTCCTTACAATGATGCATTCTATTTACTGAAGGCCGTTATACGGAATGAAATTACACTGCCACCTTTTGATTTATCTGCATTGGACAATAATCTCATTGTAGTTGAAATTCTTCAGGCCGCGATAGAAAGTGCCCGTACAGGTCAACCGGTATACTTAACAAAGTAGAAAAATCCTTTACTTCTTGTTTTCTACTTTTTCATACACAAGTTTTCCTGTATCCGGAGTTTTCCCGAAGAGTTCTATATATTCTACCGCAAGGGAATTTCCGGATTTAGCCTGTACATATAATTTTTCCAGTATAGCTGTGTGATTATCTATCTGAATGGTACATACATATTTACCATTCAGATATTGAACTGTAATAACCCGGCCGGGATAAGCTGTTAAGGTAAACTCACTTTGGTCCTCTCCCTGAGAAATAAGTTTATAGCCATAAGCAAATTTTTTCTCTATCGCAGATAATCCATTCACCTGTCCGGCCTTCTCTTCCTGGTTTACCCAGTAAATATCCAACGGCTTATTAGTATTCAGTTTGGTATCTATCAGATTCACATCATAACATACCAGATTCCGGTTTTTACTTCGTTCGATATGGAAGAGTCTATCCTCAGACTCTACCCCTTTTTGTTGTCCCCAAACAGAAAAAGGAATAATCAGCTTGATGAGTACTATCAACCCGGTTATTCCTTTTTTCGTCTCTTTAATTATTTTGTCCCATCCTGATTTATTATTCCATTGCAGGACAAAGATAAAAAGTAGAAACTTAAAATATATCTTTAATATGCCTTTTATTTGAGTCGAATGTATCCCGTATTTCTCCTATACGGCCATCAATTAATAACTTATACATAGCCTGCGCAAATCCTGTCATTTGTGAAAATTCTACTTTCGGCGGCATTGCCAGCGCATCCGGGTCAGTCATAACATTCACAAGAACAGGACCTTCGGTCTTAAAAGCTTTTTCCAGCGTTGGAAGAACTTCTTCCGGATTAGATACATTATATCCTGGTATTCCCATAGACATAGCAACCCGTGAGAAATCAGGATTATACATATCGGTTTCCCAATCCGGTAAACCTGCCACTTCCATCTCCAGTTTTACCATACCCAACGAACGGTTATTAAAAACAATCACTTTAACCGGAAGTTTATACTGTACTATAGTGGCTAAATCTCCTAATAACATAGAGAGCCCACCATCCCCACACAAAGCTACTACCTGCCGTTCCGGGAAAGCCAAAGCTGCCCCTATCGCCTGAGGCATAGCATTTGCCATAGAGCCATGATTAAATGAACCTATCATTTTACGCTTACCTGTAGCTTCCAGATAACGAGCTCCCCAAACACAGGTCATACCCGTATCCACCGTAAAAATGGCATCAGCAGGAGCCAATAAATTAACCAAAGCCATCGTATATTCAGGAGAAATTTCAGAATCTTTCCCTTTTATCTCCATGATTTCCTGCAGGTTCTTTTTCACTTTATCATACATTTTCAAATGTTTATCCAGAAAATGGTGTTCCTCTTTCTGCCTAATCATCGGAATTAATTCTTTTAAAGTAGACAGGATATCTCCGCAAATACCTCTTGCCAGCTTAACCCGGCGCCCTAAACGTTCGGCTTTAATATCTACCTGTATGACTGTTTTATCACCTGGTAAAAAGTTCTCATAAGGAAAATCTGTGCCCAGCATTACCAGAACATCTGCATCCATAATACTGTGATAACCTGACGGCATACCCAACAAACCGGTTAATCCGACCTCATTCGGATTGTCATACTGGATTTCCATTTTACTTTTAAAAGTATAGGCCACAGGAGCATGTAAAAGACGGGATAATTCCACCTCTTCTGCATGTGCATCTTTTGCACCAATTCCACAAAACAAAGTAATTTTATCAGAATTATTAAGTATCTCAGCTATATCGGCAACCTCTTCTATGGAAGGAATTACCCGTGGGGAAGTTACATACGGTTTAATCGAAGAAATATCCTCTTTTTGACTCTGTGCAGATAAATCGCCCGGCAAACCTATTACGGCAACCCCTTTACGTGAAATCGCTGTTTGCATAGCAGCCTGTGCCATTCGGGGGAATTGTTCCGGAGTAATCGCTAACTCATTATAATAACTACAATCATCAAAAAGATGTAATGTATTGGTCTCCTGAAAAAATTTGGTACCCATTTCAAAACTGGGTATGGTAGATGCAATGGCTAAAACAGGTGCCCCGGAACGGTGTGCATCATATAAACCGTTGATTAAATGCACATGCCCCGGGCCGCTACTACCGGCACAACAAGATAACTTCCCATGCAATTGTGCTTCCGCAGCAGCAGCGTATGCTCCGGTCTCTTCATGACGTACATGAATCCACTCTATTTTACCATTCCGACGCACTGCGTCATTCACATGGTTCAGGCTATCACCTGTTACTGCATATATGCGCTTGACACCTGCTGTAACCAGCATGTCTACCAATTTCTCCGAAATGTTTTTTGCCATATTAGTCTGATTTTTTTAATAAACTAATATGATTAACAAAAAGTTTACACGGAACTTACCGAATTTAATAGATTAATTGACATAAAAGAGAAGGGCTTCCACAAGGGTGTCATTGGTAAATTCAGTCTTGGTTATTTTTTCAGCTAATTCAGGATGATCACTGAAATATTTAGCTCCGGCAACCCTGAAATGCTGATTTGAACCATAACCGGAATTAGGAGATAAAGATATACGTGTAGGATAGGTTTCCTCTGGTCTTTGTAAATATAACCAATGATTAGGAAGCATAGCTTTACCTATGTTTTCAATCGTAAGGACTTCATGTATATTCAAATCATATTGCTGAGCAACCATATATAAACAAATGGCACCTAAATTTAATAAGCAGACCATCCATTTCGATTGGTTATTCAATTCAGTAGTTTCACTTTTTATGCTTTTAAATTCATACGTTGGAGAATAAATAAACCGGACAGGAGAATCTGCCGGAGATGTATCACTCCAGGCATCTATATATTCTATCTGTTCACTATTTATAGTCTCTTCGTTGTGTCCATTCTGTAAAAGAACAGAGACACTGTTCACATGTGGTAATTCTATATTTCCACTTAATTGATAGCCTCCCTTTAGGTGAATAACTGCTTTACATTTTTTAGGATCATCAGGCATAGAAGCCTGTAGAGTACAAAAACAAGCTGAAAAAGAACAATAT
>JAJBTP010000243.1 GCA_020860805.1 Tannerellaceae bacterium
TTCTTTAATGTATTTATTAACTTTAAATTCAAACTTATGAAGCATTTGCACCCCAGGAACCTGCAGGTTCTTAGAAAAATGAAGTTGTATGCATTCGTCTTATTGTTTGGAATCGGTACTGTTCCGGCAATACATGCAGACACAACCGAGTAACAAAGCGTTCAGCAAAACCAATCCATTAGTGGTATTGTCAAAGACAAAACCGGCGAGCCGCTAATCGGAGTTTCTATCCAGGTGAAAGGTACCACTACCGGAACTATTACGGATTTTGATGGTAATTACTCTCTGAATGTTAAATCAGGAGATGTCCTGGTTTTTTCATATGTAGGATATGTATCCCAGGAGATAACCGTAACAAACCAAACGGTTCTGAATGTGGAACTACTGGAAGACAGTGAAATGCTGGATGAGGTAGTGGTAATCGGCTATGGTGCCATACGTAAATCAGACGTAACAGGTTCTATTTCTACCGCTAAAGGTTCGGATATAACGAAAACTCAATCGTTTAATGCATTGGATGGTTTAAAAGGAAAAGCTGCTGGTGTAAACATTTATTCCAATACAGGGCAACCCGGTGGAGAGATGCGTGTGGTTATCCGTGGTATTTCTACTATTAACGCTTCTGCAGCTCCACTGTATGTAGTGGATGGTGTGGTTATGACGGATTTCCAGTTGGTTAACCCGAATGATATCGAATCTATTGAAGTATTAAAAGATGCTTCTTCAGCTGCCATTTACGGTGCCCGTGGAGCCAATGGTGTTATTCTGGTGACTACCAAGCGGGGAGGAAATACCGGTAAAAAAGCACGTGTATCTTATGATGGTTCGATATCTGTCAGTTCTATGGCCAGTAAAATGGATGTATTGGACGCTAACCAATGGATGGCTGCCTTTAAGCAAGGGCTGGAAAATGCAAATGCATGGCAAGGTAAAAACTTTACAACAGACCTTTCGGAAATATTTACAGACGAACGTTTCTTTAATGCTGATGGTTCTCCTAAATATAATACTGATTGGCAGGATGAAGCATCCCGTACTGCTTTCTCACATAACCATCAAATCAGTATTCAGCGTGGGGATGGTAATTCATCGGTTGGCGCATTCTTAAACTATACAGACCAACAGGGTATTTTGCTTAATTCGTATTTTAAACGTCTGAATGCCAAATTAGCCTATGATGATAAACCTACTAACTGGTTATCCACTTCTATGAATTTAATGGTAAACCATACCTGGGGGAACAGAACTTCTGATAATCCATACGGTCAGGGTGCTTTACGTACCATGTTAGAACAATTGCCGTTCCTGCCGGTAATGTATGATGGTCAATACATGCAGTCCAACGATGTCAGGACAACCAGTATCTCTGAAGATAAAACCAATCCTTCCGGTAAATATCAGGGCTTCGAACCGGAAGGTGTTGGTAGTCCGGTAGAAATACTTGAGCGCGTACAAGCGATGCGATATAAAACCCAGATTTTTGGAAATATAGCGTTAACATTCCATATAACAAAAGATTTGGAACTGAAAACGCAGTTTGGTATTGATGCTAAGTTTAACCGCAATGCAGATTATACACCTTTCAGTCCGCGTCCAATCCTTAATCATAGTACAGAAGGAAGTGCCAAAGCAGAAAATGTAAATACATTTTACTGGCAGGAAGAAACCTATCTGACTTATAATAAGACATTTGGTAAACATTATATCAATGGGGTTGTCGGTATTTCCTGGCAGGAATATAATTTTACCAAACTGGAATCTTCTGAGTCTGGCTTTACAGACGATTTTTACGGATACTATAATATGGGTAACGGAACCAACCGTCCGGAAGTTAAGAATGAGCAAAACAAATGGGCAATGAACTCTTATTTCCTGCGTGCCGTATATTCGTATGACAGTAAATATCTGGCTACTTTGACAGGACGTTATGATGGTGCATCTAAATTCGGTCAAAATAATAAATATGCTTTTTCCCTTCCGTCGGTTTAGGTTGGGTTGCTTCCAATGAAGACTTTTTAAAAGGTCACTCATTTATCAGCAGATTAAAACCTCATGCTTCCTATGGGGTGACAGGTAACTCTGAAATCGACGCGTACCAAGCCCTGGGAAAAATTAAACAGGAAAAGCTTGTCATCGGAGATCAATTAAAAGCATCTGCTTTTATGGATAATATGCCTAACCCGGATTTGAAATGGGAGAAAACCAAACAGTTTGATATAGGTGTTGAATTGGGTTTGTTTAACAACCGGCTTAACTTTGATGTATCTTATTATTATAAGTATACAACTGATCTGTTACTGGAACGGCCTCTTCCCCGGACTACCGGTTATGACAAAATAATGGATAACATCGGTGAAGTTTCTAACCAGGGAGTTGATATGTTAATTACTGCTTATCCGGTTCAGACAGACGATTTTCTATGGAGTTCTACTGTAAATCTGAGTTTCAATAAAAACCGGGTGGAAAAACTCGATAAGAATTCAGCAGTAGACCCGGTTACCGGTAAACGTCAAATCCTTTTAGATGGTTTTACCAGTTATGAGATGGTGATTCGTGAAGGTGAAAAACTTTCTTCTTTTTATGGGTATAAACGGGCTGGTATTTATGATGGAGTTCCTTCTAACTGGGATCCTGAAACTATGAATATACCTTCTGTTATCGGGGAAAAAGTAACATATAAAGAACGTCAGATTCTGGGTTGTGGAATACCAGACTGGACAGGTTCTTTTATTAATAACTTTAATTACAAAGGATTTGATTTAACCCTTGACTTCCAGTTTACCTGGGGAGTAGATGTTATGCAGGAGTATTTTCACTCAGCTGAATCCCGTTTCTACACAAGTGGACTTTCTAAAATTTATACAGATGCATGGCATCCTACCCTCAATCCGAATGGAACTTCACAGGCAGTACGTTTGTCTAACTTTGGCCAGGGTAATAATGCTCAGGCTGATGATACCTGGGTAGCTAACGGTTCTTATCTACGCCTGAACCTGATTCAGCTGGGTTATACCTTTACTCCTAAACAACTCCAGAAAATGGGTCTTTCTTCTTTGCGCCTGTATGGTAGTGTGAATAATGTATTCCTGATTACTTCTTCTGATTATAAAGGATACGATCCGGATAACTCTTCACGTTTGGATGATAACAACTGGGGTGCTAATCGTCAGTTCTTTACCTATCCGCGTCCAAGAACCTTTACACTGGGTGTGAATGTGGCCTTTTAATAATTAGTAATCAATAATAAAATCGTTAAACTTATGAAATTGCATACAATATATTTATCCATACTTTGCCTGCTGGCAAGTTCACTATTGATGACGTCATGTGATGACTTTCTGGAAGAAAAGCCGGAAAATGAGAAATCCGAAGATCAGTTCTGGGAAACTGAAGGAGATGCACTAATGGCTGTTAATGCACTCTATTTTGGTGGAGTTCCCCGTTTACATTCAACTGATATTGCCGGTGGTTGGACTCCGAAAGCAACTATGTGGGGAGGACTTATGTCCGGATTATTTGTAGACAAGCGTAAAGACCGCATCTTTACCAATGCATCCGAAGGGGCTAATTTTAACATTGAAGCATTTGATGAAACGTCACTCAAATTATGGGAAGAATATTATAAAGGTGTTTCATATGCTAACGCTGTTATTGCCAATATTCCTACTATGACTAATGTGTTAAGTGAAAGTCAGATTAAGAATTATGTAGCACAGGATAAATTTTTCCGGGCTTATAATTATTTTTATTTAGTAAAGGATTACGGAGATGTACCCTTATATTGACAGACCTTATGACGTTCCGGAGGATATGTATATACCTCGTACACCATCTGCTGAAATTTATAAAACGATTGAAGCGGATTTATTGGATATCATTAAGGAAAATGCGCTACCCAATGTAGCTTTTTATGATAACGGTGGCTATGCAACACGGGCAATGGCGCAAACCTTATTGGCACAAATCTATCTGCAATGGGCGGGTGCTCCTTTGAATGGAGGCACTGAATATTATACAAAGGCAGCAGAGATGGCTATCAATGTAGTGGAGGGAGGCCAGCATGAACTGATTCAGCGTGATGGAAGTAGTGATGATATAGAATCTGCGTTTAATGTTATTAAAACAACGAAGTCATCCAACGAAATTATTTTTGCCCAGGAATTTGATCAGTCAAGCTATGGCAAAGGTAATTCGTATGCCGTTCGTTCAATAGAAAGTGGAGCTACCCAGTGGGGAATCTTAAACCGGGAGGAGATGTGTTATACAATGCCTATCTTCCCTGTGACATGTTGATTAATAGTTATGCGCCGGAAGATATCCGTGCACATGAAAAACAATTCTTCTTCCGGGAATATACGGACCCGGATGGAAATATCCACCAGTTAAATAATACAGGGAACTGGGCCTGGTTTGACGAAGGTTCTTTGATAAACGGACGGGATGGTGATTACAATATGCCGGCAATGCGTTATGCTGAAGTATTATTAATCGCCGCCGAAGGTCTTGCCCGTACCGGGAATAACGGGGATGCCCAATTTTACCTGAATCAGGTTCGTAAACGTGCGGGTCTGCCGGATGAAACAGCTACAGGAGATGCTTTAATCCAGGCTATTTTAACAGAGCGTTTCCATGAGCTACCTCTGGAATTCAGAATCTGGGATGATATTCGTCGTACACGTCTGTATCCTGAAGCAGACGGTTTACAATCGGGTAAATTGAAGTGGGTTCCGCTCACATCAGCAACTATCCAGAATAAACCTGACGGAAAAACCAAAGTGGGCGCTATTCCTGAATATGCTTTATTGTGGCCTATCCCATTAGCGGAAATGCAGGCGAATCCTTCTTTACAAGGACATCAGAATCCGGGATGGAATTAAAAGATTTCTATTTTTGTTAATTCAAAGTTGAATCTAAAATGATAGGTGGTCCGGAGTATTTTCCTGTAAAAGGAGATACTTCGGACTATCCATTTAAACAGATAGTAAATAATGAAAAATAATATGCGTATTTCTTTTCATGCAATAGTCACAACGCTTGTTTTATTATCGACTTGTAAAGCCACTGATAAAACGTCAGATATTTCGATAGATTTATCTTTAAATGCATATGTGAATCCATTTGTTGGAACTTCCGGTTTTGGAAATGTATATCCAGGCTCTCAAATTCCTTTCGGAGGGATTCAGATTAGTCCTGATACAGACATCGATTACTATGATGCTGCATCAGGATATAAGTATGATCACATGACCATCATGGGATTCAGTCTTACCCATCTTAGTGGTACAGGTATACCGGATTTAGGAGATTTTCTTTTTATTCCGGGTATGGGTAGTAAAAAATTTATAGCAGGTGCACATGATAATCCGGATGTGGGCTACCGTTTCCGGTACAGTCATGGCCGGGAGTGGGCTTCTCCTAATTATTATGGGGTTAACCTACTGGATTATCAGGTGAAAGCTGAAATGACTTCGGCTATGCATTCCGGGGTATTCCGGTTTACTTTTCCTCAATCGGACAGTGCGTTTGTCATGGTGGATATGGATCATGTGCAATGGTTTAAAACTGCCTGGTCACAACTTCGTATTGAAAACGATTCTGTGATATCCGGTTTTAAACTTGTGAATGGCTGGGGTCCTGAACGGTATGTCTATTTTGTGGCAGAATTTTCTAAACCTTTTGCCCGTTCGGATATCATGCAGGACGGTAAACCTGTTATGTATAATACATCCCGTTTCCGTAGTGACCGGATTGCGTATGGTACTAAAATTATGGGATGGTTTGATTTTGGTACGACTGACGGGGAAGAGATAGAAGTCAAAGTGGCGATATCTTCTACCGGAACATTCGGTGCATTTGCCAATCTGAAAGAGATCCGGAATAAGGATTTCGAAACAGTAAAAGCAGACGGTGAGAAGCTTTGGGCAAAAGAATTGAATCAATTTAAGGTGAAAGGAGCACAGAAGCAACTGGAGACTTTTTATACTTCTCTTTATCATGCTTCTATCCATCCGTTTGTTTACCAGGATGCAGATGGTTCGTACAGAGGTTTAGACGGTAATATACATACTACCGGCAATACATATACGAATTATACGGTGTTTTCTTTATGGGATACTTACCGTGCCCATCATCCGTTGCTGAACCTCATTCATCCGGATAGAAACAGTGATATGATTAACTCTATGCTTGCGCATTATGATCAAAGTGTAGAAAATATGCTACCTATCTGGTCGTTTTATGGAAATGAAACCTGGTGTATGATTGGCTATCATGCCGTTTCGGTTATTGCAGATGCGATTGTAAAAGATATTCCCGGATTTGATAAAGAGCGTGCTTTTGAAGCTATGAAAACCACAGCTATGAATCCTAATTATGATTGTTTGCCGGAATATATTCAAAAGGGTTGGGTACCTTTTGATAAAGAGCGCGAGTCAGTTTCTAAAACTCTGGAGTATGCCTATGATGATTACTGTATTGCTATGGCTGCCAAAAAGCTGGGTAAAGAAGAGGAGTATCGTTATTTCCTGAACCGGGCTTTATCGTATCAGAATATCATTGACCCGGATATCAAATTTATGCGGGGACGCGATTTGCAGGGTAACTGGCGTACGCCTTTTGATCCGATTGCTTATACAGGACCTGGCTCGGTGCATGGCTGGGGAGATGTGACAGAAGGTTTTACTTATCAATATACCTGGTATGTACCACAGGATGTACAGGGATATATTAATGAAATGGGTGGAGATGAGGTTTTCATTCAACGTCTGGACTCAATGTTTACATTGGATTTACCGGAAGATATTCCCGGAGCCCATGATATACAGGGACGTATCGGTGCTTACTGGCATGGAAATGAACCCTGCCATCAGATACTTTATCTATATAATTATGTAAAGCAACCGTGGAAGTGCCAGGAAAAAATCCGGTATGTAATGGAAACTTTTTATGGTAATGAGCCGGATGCATTGAGTGGAAACGATGATTGCGGGCAGATGTCATCCTGGTATATATTTAATAGTATAGGCTTTTATCCGACTTGTCCGTCCAGTAATATTTATTCCATAGGGACTCCGGGGCTTGAAGCGGTTGAAGTGACTTTGGGTAATGGAAAAAAAATATCTATGACTACCGAAAATTACAGCGAAAAAAATGTCTATATACAGGCTATGTATTTGAATGGTGAAGCGTATAATAAAACGTATCTTACCTATGATGATATTAAAAATGGTGCTGATATCAAATTTGTTCTGGGGGCAGAACCTAATACTTCCTGGGGAGTATCGGATGATTCTGTAGCACCCTCTCTCTCTAAACCGGGACAAACTATGCGGTATGTGAAGGGATTTTAAGGAGTTAAGAAGTCAAAGAAGTTAGAGAAGTCAGGAAGTTATCAGAAACTA
>JAJBTP010000110.1 GCA_020860805.1 Tannerellaceae bacterium
ATTTATTACCGTACGAATCCTTTTTCTTTCATAGTTGCTAAAATGTCATCTTCTTTCCACTCATATTTACCATTGATAAGATTATTTCCGCCGTAAATAAATTTTTCTACGCCTATTTCCACCAGCTCTATCTGTTTGGTTTCTTCCGGTTCTATCCGGATAGTTGTTCCGGCAGGAATATTCAGACGGTAACCCAAAGAGGCTTTCCGGTCAAATAAAAGTGCTTTATTGGTTTCGGCAAAATTACAATGTGAGCCAATCTGAATACCCCGGCTTCCTGTATTGGTTACTTCCAGTGTAATGGTTTTTCTTCTTTCATTAATTGTTATAGGCTCTTTTCCTGTTTCAATAGTTCCCGGGATAAAATTCATGCTATTATCAGATTCTATCTTCCGGGAAGATTTAGCAAGTCCTGAACCGTATAAAGCCAGAGTAGGAGGGAATTGCTGATGGCAGATAGGGTTATGAACAGATACCAGTTTAGTACCATCCGGCAAAGTACCTTCTACCTGAATTTCTTCAATCATTTCTACCACTCCAGGCATTACGTCTTCTTTACTTAATATTTCAGTTCCGGCTTTTACTAATTCCGCAAGGCTTAACCCGTCACGTATTAATTCGAGTAGCTGGCCTAAAATAAGTGCGATAGCTTCCGGGTAATTTAGTTTTAATCCCCGGGTATATCGTTTCTGTGCTACTGTACAAGCTGTATGTAGCATCAGTTTTTCCATATCTCTTGGTGATAATCGCATGTTTGTTGATGTTTTATACTGATAAATAACTTTTTAATTCTTCAAAATCTATTTCTTCTTTAGTATTTCGTTTGACTACTTTACCCCGGTCCATGATGTAATAATAGTCTGACAAAAGCCGTGCAAAATCCAGTTTTTGTTCAACTAATAGTACACTCATCCCTTTAGCTACATATTTAAGTAGTACTTCTGCAATTTCAAAAGTAATAGAGGGTTGTATGCCTTCTGTTGGTTCGTCCAGTATTAGTAAATCCGGTTTTCCTACTAATGTCCGTGCAATAGCGAGTTGCTGTTGCTGTCCGCCACTTAGGTTACCTCCCAGGCGGTGCCGGAAATCTTTCAGAATAGGAAAGAGAGAATAGATTTCATCTTCGTCAAATGAACGGATTGAATTATTCCGGGCTTCCGTACCAATCAATATATTTTCATAGACTGTTAATTTAGGTATGATATCTCTTCCCTGTGGTACATATCCAATTCCTTTTTTTAGCTCTTTTATAAGTAGGGACCTGTTGGATTTCTTTTCCTTTATAGAGGATAGCATCCTTCGTTTTTACCAATCCCATGATGGTACGGAGCAGGGTGGTTTTTCCTACTCCGTTTCTTCCCATAATGGTAGTCACTTTCCCTTTATATACGTCCATATCTACTCCCCATAATATTTGGCTTTCTCCATAGGAGGTCTGTATATTCCGGGTTTCCATAATTATTTTGTTTGGCATGTCTTATGTTTTTTTTTGCTTGCGCCGAATCGGGTGAACCCAAATAGCAATCAATTACTTCCTGGTTATTTTTCACTTCTTCGAAAGTACCTTCTGTTAATATTTTTCCTCTGACCAGTACGGTTACTTTATCCTGTGCAATTTGTTCTACAAAGTGCATATCGTGTTCAATTACTATGACGGAGTTATTTTCAGCCAGTTCGCATAATAGTTCAGCTGTTTTGGCTGTTTCTGCGTCCGACATACCGGCCGCCGGTTCATCAATTAATAGTAATTCCGGTTCCTGTAATAATACGATAACTATTTCCAACCATTGTTTTTGTCCGTGTGAAAGTGAACCTGCCAGGGTCGATAATTCGGCTTCAAGACCTACTTTACGGGCTACTTCTTTTATTTTTTCTTCTTGTTTCTCATTTAACTGGAAAAACAGGGACGATAGGAATCCTTTTTCTGTGTTTAGTCCTAACATAAGGTTATCAAAAACAGTCAGACCACTAAATACAGAAGGTTTCTGAAATTTACGCCCGACTCCCATGCGTGCAATTTCAACTTCGGAACGGCCTATGAGTTCTTTGCCATTGAAAACGGCATGTCCTCCGGTCGGCCGGGTTTTACCGCACAGTACATCCATTAATGTTGATTTATCAGCTCCGTTTAGCCCTATTACTACACGAAGTTCTTTGTCTCCGATTTCAAATTTGTCTACATTGAGGGCTTTTACACCTCCAAATGATACATTTAGATTTTGTACTGTCAACATATGCGTTCTATTTTAGAAGTAAATATTTTTTTGATTTTAATTTGTTACCTATAGAGTCCAGCAGTCCTATTATACCTTTATCCAGGTAAAGTACGGTAACGATATAAAGAATACCCAGTATATAAGGCCATGCTTCCGGAATGAGAGAAGTAAAAAGGCTGTAAAGTATATTTACAATCAAGGCTCCCAGAATGGCTCCTTTCAATTATCCGCGTCCTCCCAGTACTACCCATATTAACATTTCAATGGAGGCTTTTACATCCATACGACCCGGTGTAATAATACCTGTCTGCGGTAGATAAAGCATGCCTCCAATAGCAGCTATCAGTGCACCGATTACAAAAATGGCTGTTTGGTAAGTGACTACTTTATAGCCTGCAAATCTTAACCGGGATTCACTATCACGTATACCTACCAGGATTTTACCAAATTTGGATTTTGTAAGTTGTCCGGAGAAATAAAAGACTACACATAGTACGCAAACAGTAAAAATGTATAGTCCTGTTTTTATTTCATCTGTATAAAGGTCAAATCCTAATAAGTAGCGAAAGTTGGTTAATCCGTTCGTACCTCCCAGCATAGTTTCATTCCGGGAAAATAACAGATACATAGCCAGTGCAAGTGCCTGTGTGATGATGGCAAAAAATACGCCTTTGATTCTTCTTCTGAATATGAAGTAACTGAACAAAAAAGAAAAGATACCGGTAATTAGAAATCCGAATACGAATGTTCCCGGTAATGTTTTAAAAGGAATCCAGAAGAAAGGTAGAGTTTCTACTTGGTTCCAGGTCATAAAATCAGGAACAATTTATCCTGTCGGCAAATTAGTAAGTGTCATAAACATACCCATAGCATAGGCTCCCAGGCAGAAGAAAAAGGTATGGCACATAGTCATAATACCTGTGTATCCCCAAATCAGGTCTACTCCGATAGCGGCAATAGCGAAACAAAAATAGCGTCCCCATAAAGTCATAGTATTCATATCCATCCATCCGAGCAGCTGGGCTACCGGGAAGAGAATGATGAAAACAATTATAAATGTGATGTATAATGATTTATCTTTTTGCATATTCATATTTTTTAGGTTTAATCGTCTCCTATCCGCCCTTTGTCCGGGAAAAGTCCTTTTGGTTTGTATTGCAGGAAGATGATAATCAGAATCAGCATGAAGACTTTTCCGTACACAGCTTCAAAACCTGCTTCAAAAAATTTGGATAATATGCCGATACCTAAACCTGATACTACACACCCTATTAACTTTCCTACTCCTCCGATTACTACTACAAGGAAGGAATCTACTATATATGTTTGCCCCGTATTGGGTACCACATTTCCGATGAGGGTGATAGCACATCCGGCTACTCCGGCCAATCCTGAGCCGATTATAAAAGTGACTGCATCTACTTTGTTTGTTGAAATCCCTACACAGGCACTCATCTGCCGGTTTTGTGTGACCGAACGTATTTTGATACCCAGACGGGTTTTTTGAAATAATAGGTAAATCAAAAGGAATATGACGGCTGAAAGAGCAATAATGAAAAGACGGTTGTAAGGTAAAATCAGGTCTTCTGTAATCATCCATCCTCCGGCTAATACAGAAGGTGATTTCACTGCTGTCAGGTCCCCAAAAATGTTTCGTGCTATCTGAATCAGGATAAGACTGATACCCCAGGTTGCCAGTAAGCTTTCCTGTGGACGTCCGTATAGGTGCCGGATTACTAACCGTTCTAAAACAAGACCTACCAGACCGGTTACAATAAATGCCATCGGAAGGGAAAGGAAGAAAGCGATATCTAACCAGGCCGCAGGTAAAAAATGAATAAATAGTTGTTGCATGCAATAAGTGGTATAAGCTCCAATCATAATGAACTCACCGTGGCTCATGTTGATAATGCCTGCTAATCCATAGATGATGGAGAGTCCTAAGGCTACCAGAAACAGAATACTTCCTAAACTGAGTCCACTAAAGATGTTTTGTCCGATGGAAGTGATGCGTTGGTTTGTGTCTATTTTCTCCTGTAGCTTTTCTGCTATTTCCCTATTTCCGGCAGGAATATCTTCTCTTTGCAGATATTCATCCAGTAAAGCATTGGTTTCACCTGTTTTTTACCGGAGAAATAATCAAGTGCAAAATGCTGGTCGGCTTCATCACCTGTTAATAATTGAAGTGTACGAAGTACCTGAATGGCCATGTGGGCTGTTTCCGCATCATTTTCTTTTCCAGCCTGTGTTTTAAGAAGGGGGAGCAGTTCTGCGGAACGAGTGGAAAGTAACTGGCTATAGGCAGTTTTTCTTTTCTCGATATCTTCGTCTGTCAGATGGATAACCGGAAGAATTTTATTAAAGGCGATGCGTTGTGCCCGGGATAATTTTACCGGTTGTAATTCATCTTCCTTTATTGTAGCTTCTTCTATACCTACGGGATAGATTCGTTTATATTTTCCTTCTGTTTCACTGAACGCTTTTCCTTCATATGTATACAGCCGTCCTTCTATAGCTGCTTCAATAACCGGAAAAGTCGCTGGTTCCTGATGGATTATTAATGCTTCTATTGCTTTGTTTCTGGTTTCTGTGTTCTCACTTAAAAGTGAGATAACTGCACTGTCTGCCGGCATAAGCTCAGCAGACAGGTAGTTACAGTTTACACTAAAAAACAAGATTAAGAGAGTGAGATATTTTATCATATTATTTATTTTGTGAATTCGCTAAAAGGCTCAGGAGTTACTAAACCGTTTGTTTCCTAAATGATCTCAAATTGTCCGTCTGCTTTGATTTCACCGATAAGAGCCGGTTTTGCCAGATGATGGTTATCCGGATGCATTTTTACAGTTCCTCCCGGTGATTCTGTTTCCATGTCTGCCAGTGCTTCGATTACTTTTTCGACATCAAATGAACCTGCTTTTTCAACTGCTTTTTTCCATAAGTATAAGCCAGTGTAAGACCAGCAGATTGGATCGTCGGTTACCCGTGTATTTCCGGCCGGCAGATTATTCGTTTTACAATAATTCTTAAAGTTGTCTACAAAGGTTTGATTGGCAGGAGTATCAACTGACTGGAAATAATTCCATGCAGCCAGATGACCTTTCAGATATTCTGTGTCCATAGCACGTAGTTCATCTTCTGCTACCGAGAAAGCCATAATAGGACAGGAGGCGGCACTTAATCCCTGATTGATAAATTCTTTATAAAAAGGTACATTACTGTCTCCGTTAATAGTACTTAATACACAAGCGTTTCCTGAAGCTGCAAATCGTTTGATTTTAGAAATAATAGTCTGGTAGTCCTGGTGGTGGAAGGGGGTATACTCTTCTATTATATTTTCGGAAGGAACTCCTTGTGCAAGCAGGTAATTTTTAAGAATGGTGTTGGCTGTACGTGAAAATACATAGTCGGTTCCTAACAGGTAGAATTTTTTGTATGAACCTCCTTCTTCACTCATCAGGTATTGTGCGGCAGGGATTAACTGTTGGTTGGGAGTTGCACCTGTATAAATAATATTGGGGGAACATTCCTGTCCTTCGTATTGTACCGGATAAAAAAGCAGTCCTTTATATTTCTCGAATACAGGAAGTACGGATTTACGTGAAACAGAAGTCCAGCAGCCGAATACAACACTTACCTTATCTTTGCTTAATAGTTCTTTTGCTTTTTCTGCAAACAGGTCGGAATCGGAAGCAGGGTCTACTACTTTTGGAACTATTTTTTTTCTAAAACTCCACCATTCGCATTGATTTCTTCTATCCCCATTAATAATACATCTCGCAGGGATACCTCAGAAATTGCCATTGTACCACTTAGGGAGTGGAGAATACCTACCTGTACGGAGGATTCGTCTACAATTGGTTGGTTTCCTGATTTGCTTCCGGAAGAAGAACAACTTATAAAATGAAATAAAAGTATTACCAGTGTAGCTGTTGAAGCTACCTTTGTCCATATCTTTTTCATAATTTTAAAAATTAGTAGTTACTGAAATAAAGTTTGTTAGATGTTTAAAAAAGACAGAGTTGTAATTGTAACCATATCTGTCCATAGGTTTTATTTTTAATTTCTCCGGTTGCTATTTTTCTACTCCTTTAGTCATAGCTACATATGAGAGACGTATATTTGTTGTGTAACCATTGAAAAAGTAGTTAAGCCCACCTCCGAAAACGGTTGTTGTATTTAATTTGTTATATATATCCTGCGATAATCCATTGGTCTGGTTACTTTTGGATTGAATATCCTGTCTTTCATACCGTAGCCAGGGTTGTAGTTTACAACTTTTGAAATAATAACCTAATTCCAGGAAAGTGATATGTTGTGCCGGAATCATAGTGGTAAATGAATATTTTTTTCAGGGTCATTTCCTCCTGTCATATAAGAATAAGCTGTATTTAAGGTAACTGAGCCGGGTAATCCTAACGGACAGTCTATAAATAGGTCAGCTCCTCCGGCTGTGTAAGTACCTTGTGTGTTAAATCCTCCCGCCAATGTGCATGTTTTTCCCATTCCCAGGTTTGTACCCGAATAGGTATCTATATCCAGAAAATTATATTCAACGCGTCCGGTTATCCGGACAGGTGCTGAGGATTCTCCTTCGAAATCTCTTCTGCCAGTGAAAGCTCCCAAGCGGTATCTTAGTTTGTTGGTAATAAATCCTCCACTCAGATTTACTCCAATATCCCTTCCTAAGTCATTTTGTAAAGGACTGTCTGCCGACATATTATAGGGATACTGGAAATAAGTAAAGTCATTTGCCATAAGTGTGAAAGCTGTTTGTAAACCATTCCGGTTATGTGAAACCAGAATTTTACCGGCAGAAACTTTCAGGTAGTCTGCAAATATGTGGTCGTATTGTGCATCCAGAATTTTAATGCTTCCGGCTTTGTCTCTGCCGTTACCCAGTGGAGAAGTTAACTCTGTTTCAATAAAAATGTAGTCTTTTTGAGTTAAATGGGCTTCTGCCATAATGCGTGTTCTGTACAAAGTTGCTTCTGTATTCCATTTTCGGGGTGAAGCTATAGCTTCTGAGGTGTTAAATCCCTGTTGTTGTAATCCTACATAGGTATGCATAAGCATACCTATGTGGAAAGATGGTTTAAACTCATTGGTTTGTGTGATTTCTGTTTCACTCGCAAAAGCAAGGGGACAGATAAAAGCAAGGGAGATAACCTGAAC
>JAJBTP010000117.1 GCA_020860805.1 Tannerellaceae bacterium
TTATGTATGTGTTGTTGGTATAACTGAAAGTAAAGTTCCATAAATAAAAAAGAGTCTGTCTAAAAAAACAGGCTCTTTTTTATTTAATATATATTCCGGATTTTAATCTTTTACGCAACGAATTTGTGCGCCGCTTTTAATACCTATATATCCAAGTGACATTCTGCCTTCTTTATAGTTGCTACTAAATGTACTCATCATTGAGAAGAATTGAATATTAGTTAATTCTCCTGTTTCAGAATTATAGGCAGGTTTGTAACCTGTAGACGTTAAATAATGATTTACAGAAGGAAGTCCTATCCAGTCTTCAACTGAGCAGTTCGTAGTAGTAACAAGAGTTGGCTGGTAAACAGGTACATGTGTAAAAGTACTTTGCATACGAACGCCAGCAAATATATAATTAAATCCTACTTCATTAGCTTTGGTTATTTTACCTGCTCCATATGTTGTATCAAAGAATATTGCATTTGTATTGGTTTGAGGTCCGGTTTCGCCCAAATCATTTTTATTGGAAAGTCCTACTAAATCCAGATAATCTGCACGGGTTGGTATATGCCAGCCTGTAGGACAAATACCTTGTTTTCCTTCGAAGTCAAGATAGTTGATTTCTGTAATTTCTTTTCCTCCAAGGGCTACATAGAAGTCATAGAGATAACCATATTTTTCAATGGATGTTTCATCAGTAAGTGCAACTGCACTACCTGTAGTCAGTGAATATGGATACCAAATATGACTGTCTTCAGTCGGATCTGTAGATGGAGTGCAGCCGGCCGGAAGGTAACGAAGGGGCTCTGCCATCCAGGTTGTACCGTTGGAGAAGGTGACTGTCTTATATTTTATACCAGCATAGATAATATAATTCTCACCTTCTTCATCTCCTTCATCTCCCGAACCAATGGTGCCTTCGTCGTTCCAATCTTCGATTTCACCTGTCAGGGATACATATAATTCACCTGGTAACACACGTGCATTTATCGTATATTGTCCGCCTTGTACCAATGTATGAGAGCCGAGTTGCTGAGTTAGAGTTTCTCCGGTTGTTGTTTTTACTTCCAGATTTAATGCGACCGTTTGTGGTATAACAATAGCATGATATTTTGTATCGGCTTCTACCTGTTGGGTAAGTATATCGGCAGTAGCCTGAGTTTCATCTACTTCTACGGACATGTTAGGTATATTTATTTTAGCTGTAGGTATGGAACCTTTAAGTATTACTGTCGTAATGCCGGCGCCTGATTGGTTTACAGTTTCTATTACAATCCGGGTCAATAAATGTTTAAAATTCATACTTACAGCATTTTCAGTAGGAGTCACGTCAGATTTATATCCTGCAATCAGATCGGATGAACTGTATCCTTTACTCTGGTCGGATGCTACTGTGAAAGAAGTAGGAATTCCATTGGCCGAATAAGGGTAATAAGCGGATAACTCTGATTTTTCATTTGCTTCGGAATACCATTCCAGACTACCGGAAAAAACATTATTGGCAAAAGTCAGTTGGCTGTTGGTTGCAACAACTTCTCCGCCTTCTTTGGTTATAGTAAGACCGATTTTGTCTTCATTTTCAAAGTTTACTTCTGTAGCCCGTGTAATAATGGGATCAATAGTTACCAGCCTGGGGGATGAGGTGGTAGGATCATCTTCTTTGTCACATGCTACCAGACAAACAGTAGCCAACATAAAAATAGCAATTTTTTCATGATTTACAATTTTAAAATTTATATCCGATTTTAACTGTTTCAACCCAACGCTCTGTTCCTCCTATATAATGAAGGTTAAATCCATGTATATATTCTGCTTCGATTTCAGCATATAGCTTTCGTGTGAAATTCCACCGGCAACCCAGATGGGTATCAATACGGGTAGCAGACATATATTCATTTTGTAAATTATAATAATTTTTCAGGTGATACAAATCGTCGCCGGCATCTGTTTCTGGATTTACAGTACGGTTTGTATCGGTAAAAGTGCCGGTTGAAAATTCGACTTTAGCTTTCCAGTCGAAATTACCTGTGTGCCATACTCCGGAAATATATAGCTGTTGATTTCGCATAGTTTGTGAAAATACATATGGATACATTTGGGTACTTTGCCGTTTAAGAAATGAGATTCCGGCTCCAGCTGTTAGTTCCATTTTTGAGCTTGTGTATTCATATTCCGGATTCAGGTATAATCTGTTCCGTTCAAAAATACGATTCGAACCATATATCTGTACGAGAGTTATTCCGTTGTTGGTCTCTTTTGTCAATATATTTTCGTTGTTCTCCTGGTAATACCAATCCAGATTAAATCGTAGAAAATGTAAGTTTTTCCCTTTAATAAACCGGTAACCCAAATGTGAGGATATACGGTGTGCCGGAAATGTAAATAAGATCAAATCTTTTTCTCCTATAGTACCCGAACTGTGCATATATTCGATATCCATGTATAAAGTATTTATCTGTGCTTGCAGAGATACTCCATGTGAAATCTCTTTTACGGGAAAACCCGTTATACCGTTTTCTTTTAAATGAATTCCGCTTCCTGTCCAGGCTTCATACGCTCCATTCATTAATCCTTTATCCAGGAATGCATCATAAGGAGTGGATGCTGTCCCGATTTCTTCAGCTTCAATTGTTTCCCCATTTTTCCCAATAGTATAAGCTAATCCGATTGCATAATCTCCGGTATGATACATGATACCGGGTGTTACAGCCATATCAAGGCGGTAATTGGAATGGCGTAAATCTTTACGTTTTGCATAATTAGCGGATATGAAGTTTATATTACCTCCTATTCGCCAGGCAGGAGTTATATCTACAGATATCCCTCCGCTGAATGCATATGTTTGTAATTCTTTGCGTCCAGGTGTAAATTCAAGTATATCAACCGGATAGAATCCGGGTTTGATAAACATGGAACCACTCATATTCTTCCCTGCCATGTGGTTGAATGAAAAAGAACCTTTCATGGAATATTTTCCCGTGTGGGTGATAGTTTGTGCTACAGCACCGGCATTCCAGAACTGGTCTGCTTGGTAATAATCACGGAAATCACCACTGCCGTTTTTTCCATACAATTCTGCATAGGAAACAGTCAGGGAGTCCATCCGGATACCGGTTACATTTTTTCCTACATTCCAGAAGTTACGCCGTTCGATTACCTCATAGGTTTGAGCAAATAATTCCGGAGTAAAACATAGAATTAAACCGGCTATATATAATATCCATTTCTTATTCATGCAATGATTGTTGTTCCCGTTCATAAAAATCATTCGAAGAGTTATTGGTATCTACTAATACTTCATATCCTGCCGTAAGGGTCGCTTCTTCATCCACAAAACGGTGCAGGGTAGCCCCTGTAAAGGTGGTGCTTAGGGTTACATATCCGGCATCTATTGCTGGAGATAAACGTTTTACATTGCTTGAAGAACTTCCATTAAAGATTTCTACTCCGTCAATCACCCACTCCGGTGGTATTTTTACAACTCTATCTATAGTACTACCAGGCTTTTGCAGGATATTATCTTCTTCGAGAATAAATTGCTGTATAGTAGTATTCTGAGCTTTAAATAAAACTGCTGTAGGAGAAGTAGTTGAAAATGTATACGCTGTAGCCTGGCCGGTTTTTATCACTACATTCAGATGGCGATCGGATGTAATCCGGTCGCCGGGAACAGGATGATAGATTGTATTGGGAAAATATACATTGTTGTAGCAGACAAAATAATTTTCTTTATTCAGATTTACAGATAAAGGATATTGTGCTGTATGATCAATGGCTCCTCCAATTGCTACCACTACATCTTCCCCGGGTTGAATGGGAAATGTTGTACCGTTGCCACCAATTTGCCAGATCGCTTGTATAATCGGCAGAAATTCCGGATATATATATTTTCACCGGTAAGGGGGGATCAGCTGTCACCCATACATTTGTAGAATTGGAGTTATAAGGGTCGAGGGTTCCAAAGCATAAACTATCCAGATATTCTGTTTCAGGCCCGTTGTTATGAAGGATAAAATATTTATCAGTCTGGTAAGTTCCCTCCTGCGGATATTTTGTACATCCTCCGCAATAAATCTCTTTGAAAACAATATTTCCGGCTTTGGAGTGTATAAGAGATAAAGTTATGTTTACATCCTGATTTACTACGATCACCTTTTCTGCCGTGCCATTGAAAATATGTCCGTCTGTCCGGTCATTTAAGGGTATCCGGTATATTCCGTTTGTAATGGAGAATTCAGCTATTCCGGCACTGTTGGTAACAGCTTTATAAGAGTTACCACGGTCGATGTCCCGAATTTGTACGGTTACTCCTTCCCGGATATATTGAGTATATTCCTCCGGGTATACTGCATTTACCTGCAGAGTATAAATTTTCCGTTATAAGGATCGTTCTCATGTATGTCTGAACATCCTGTAAGAATGTCAATTAATAGTAGTATGTATAGGAATTGTTTCATCTTTTTAGAGTTTTATCCTGCAGGTTAATTCATAATAGAAATCCGGTACAAAAATAGCACTGACTCCCGTTGCATAGGAAGTTACAGAACGTCTGGACTTTGTGAAATTATTCGCAAAAAAGGAAATAGAGATATATTCTCCTATCTCTTTTGTGATACTCAGATTTGCAGAACAGTAGGGAGCATAGCTGTCTGCGGCAAATACATAGGCATTACCGGTTTTAACGAGTAGATTGGCAAACTCCGGGTCATTAGCCTGCGCTTCCGTAAAGGGATATATATTCCCGTTTGTGTCCATATAAGCTACCGGCCAGATGGCAGCATAAGAATCTCCGTCATAAATACTACCTCCGGTAGCAGTATAATCCGATTCGCCAACATTGAATGCATATTCTTTTCCGTTGTATTCCGATAAATTCCGGGACCGTTTTAGCAGTGACATTTCGAGCCGGCATGAAATAATCAGGCGGGCGCGGGGTATATGAGTAATTGCTGTAATGTTGGCATCCATTGATTTGGTAACCCGGCCATTGATGGTTGAGATAGACTTACCGTTTCCACCATTGGCATAAATACCTACATATTGATATGAATGGTTGGCCATAGATGTGTGTGACAATCCGTTCTGATAATAGGTTGCCAGTGAATTGTCTACATATTTTGTATATCCATATACACCATCTACCCGTATTTGAGTACGGAGTGGAATTATCTCCGGGAAATCTACTGTCATTTCCAACCCTCTTCGTACCACATCCGAACCGTTATCGGAATAGGTTGACCGGAGGAAAGTCTGGTCTGTCACTTTAATATCCATAGGTGTCCAGTATTCATTTTCTTCACCCCTTATATAAACCATTCCTGTTTGATTATCCACTTTAAATTCCGGATTGCCCGGTACGGAATATCCATCAGGTAATTCCAGTACATTATAGGAGAAAGGTGTATGAGAGGGAGTATATTTATAAGGAAGTTTAGAACGATTGAAATAACCGGTCAGGGCTATTTTGAACCCTGCCAGTTTTACATCTAATCCTAATTCTGCGTTATGGTTTCGTTGCCATTTTAAATTCTTATTATGTAAAAGAGTAAAGGGTTGAGTATAATAAACATATGAAGATTCGTTATCATTATAAGAAACTCCGAATGTTTGTATATCCCGGTATTCTACTTCCGGGTATAAAACATAATAGGAGGGAAGTTTCTCGGTAATTCCCCATCCTCCGCGGAGTGATAAATATTCTATTAAATGCCATCCGGCATTAAAACGTGGGGATAGAGTATTGAGGTTATTGTATTCCGTACTGCTGATATGGACTTTTTCGAACCGGATACCACCCATTATTTCCATCCTGGTATTTCCTATTGGGAAAGCTATATTTTCTTCAGCGTATAGAGATATATTATGCATAAACGGGTAAGAGGCATACGAGCGAATCTTGTATCTGTCTGGTGTAGAATTACTATTCAAGTAATCTTCTCCATCTCCAATATTCCCGGTTGCTTTCCACTGAATACCTGCTTTGAGGCGGCTTCGTACGTTGTTCCATCGGGTATTCCATTCGTACTTGAGAGAGGCTGCATAATCCAATTCCTTGGAATCTATGATGTTTTCAGCAAAGAATGTATAAGGCAATTTTCCCGCCATATAATAACCTTCTTCGGTTACTCGTATTTCCGGTTGCTGGGATGCATAGGAATAATATTATGTTCGTGCGAATAATTGTCGTTAAAATTGACAGAGGCATCCAATTTGAGATTGGTGATCCATGATTTATTAAGTAACCATACAAGGGATGTGTTAGCCCGGAAAACATTATCTCTTACTTTTTTATATTCACCGGTATAGGCGTCCGGATCGTCTTGAGAATTCATACCTCCAATACTCCCTGTTATACCGATATCGAATTTTAGAGTACGCTGGAATGTATTACTATAACCAGCTGAAAATCCGCGGCGTATATAGGAGGTGTGGGGTGATGTTAATTTCTGCGTGGCTTTTGTCCATTCCGCACTGAAATTAATCACTCCTTTTTCATTGTCCAACTCTATCCCTTTGGAAAAAGATGTTTGCTGAGTTCGAGGATTGACAGACATTAATATATTCCAGGGGGTGGCTCCTTTACGGGTATGTATTTTAACAATCCCGCTGTTCAGGTCTCCATATTCTACAGAAGGGATTCCGGTAATCACTTCAATGTAGTCGATGTTCTCCATCGCAATATTTCGGGTACCTACTCCGTTTAACATGTCAAAAGAGCCATTGTTGCTAATGCGTACTCCATCCACTTCGACTACTGTTCCAAACGCATTATTATCGTTCCTTGTTTGTGTATCTGATTTTCTTTTTACCGAGGTTCCGGAGCCTATACTGGCAGTACTGCCTCCTTCCCGTAAAGAGAATGTGTAATCAGAGGTGAGATTAGGATTGATAGTTTTTCCGCCCGGCAGGAGAGCTCCGACATCGGTCACATTGGATACCTGCACATGTTTTAATGCATCAGACCCTATTATCCAGGTTGTATTAAGTTCACTTTTTTAGCCTGTGCCGTTACTATTACGTCTTCTATAAGAAGGGTACTCTCTGTTAAACCCAGAAGAATATTTGTTATATCCTTATCTACAGATAGAGTAATTACTCCGGGTACATACCCGAGACATGTAACATGTAACTTATACTCACCATGCTGAACACCCGGTAGGATAAAATATCCATCCTTTTCGGAAATTGCCCATAAATAGGTGCCTTCCAGTGTAATTGCAGCGCCGGATATACCGGTTTGAGTTTTTACGTCAATAATACGACCCGAGAGTTTGTTTCCGGTTGTATTTGCGTTTACTTTAAGGGAAATTAAGAGTATAAGTGCTGCTAAAACTAATTTTTTGTAAAGAGTTTCCATATTTGTGTGCAAAGTTCATCAAAAAAGTGTTAACTAC
>JAJBTP010000017.1 GCA_020860805.1 Tannerellaceae bacterium
TTCTACATCATATTGTATTTTAATTGCTTCTAATACATCTGTTATACTTTCATTCTGGAACGTACCGGACATCAGGTCATCCTCAAACTCTTCACATTGCAAGTCTATTTTCACTCCGTACCAGCGTTCTATCCGGTGAATAATCTTATGCAAAGGCTCTGAACGGAACACCAGCCGGTTATCCATCCATCCCAGTTCTTTTTGTCCGTCAAACGATACAATCCGGAGAGTTCCGTCTATTTTGGAATAGATAAACTGTTCCATGGGTTTCAGATAATAACTTTTATCCAATCGTTTTCCGGAGAGTTTAATACTCCCTTCTACCAGCGATGCTTCTATGAAATCCTCGTCATTGTAGGTTTGTACATTAAAAGAAGTACCCAACACTTCTATTTCCAACTCACCCAGATCTACGATAAACGGAAAACTCCGGTTCTTTTGAACTTCAAAGAAGGCTTCACCGCTCAGATAGACTTTTCTTTGTTTCCGGTTGTTCAGGTCATAGATAAGTTCCGTTTCTGAGTTCATAAATACATTGGATTGATCCGGGAGGGTAACAGAGGCTTTCTGCCCTCTCTCCATATATACAATAAACGGACTGTCGTAATTCATGGTCCGATTATTCAGATAAAAGAATATATTGAAAGAAACCAGGAGTAGAAGGATTGCCGCAGCAGTCATCCACCATTTTTTAGGTATTTTGGTGGTTTGCAGGGAGTGAGTGGTCAGAGATAATATCTGAGTTTTTAGCCTGTTACGGGTCGATTCCGTCATGGATGGTAAAGGAAGGTCTTCTTCCCATGCACTTTGCATCAGTTCTTCCAGTTCCTTTTCTGTCGAACCGGAAAGAGTCTTTTTCATCTCCAGAAATTCTTCTTTTGAATATTTTCCGGCCAGATAGTTTATATAGAGTAAATATAGTCGTGTTTTCATGTTGTATTTTTATGCTCTTTACAACCTACACGCACCACAGAGAAATTAGTACTATAACAAATGATGTGTTTTAAAACATATACCTGTATTCTTTCAGTTTATTCCTTAAAGTTTTCAGGGCATTGCTCAGTTGATTTTTTACAGTTTGTTCGGATAGGGATAGTTGTCCGGCAATGGTTTTGATATCGAGTCCCTGCTCACGGTTTAGTTCAAAGATTAACCGTTGTCTTTCCGGTAAAAGTTGTTTGGTCTTTTCGAGTTTTTCTTTGAAATCTTCAAAATAAACATCCGCTTCTACCGGGTTATGAGCAGATTGTTTTTCCTCCAGATATTCGATAAATTCCAAAAACTCTTCTTTGTTTATCTGCCGTCTGAAGGCATCTATCATCTGGTTTTTAGCAATAGTAAAAAGCAAAGACTTAAAAGAGCCTTCTATTTGCAGACTTTCTCTGTTACTCCATATTTTTACAAATGTATCCTGTACGATTTCTTCAGCCAGAAAAGTGGATTTAGTATGTAACACGACAAACCCATATAACATATCCGCATATACATCATATAAATGACTAAATGCTTTATGCGATCCATGTTTTAGTTCGGTTATATAAAATGAGTCGTGATTTATCAACATAGTAATAAAGTCAAAGATTAGCTCCAAATATATAGAAATAAGAATAAATAGTGAAATTAATACTTTTTTAATTGGATTCAAGCCTAACTTTATGGAATTAACAAAAACAGATCCTCTTTTAAAGAAAGAAAAAGTAAATACAACATGCAGAACCGGATTAAAATTTGCCTGCTCTTTATATGGATGTCGTTTATAGGAGTAGCACAAACGGATGAATTTGACTGGCTGGAACCACACCCTATCCGGCTGTTTTATAAAATAAATAAAAAAGAGGTTCCTCTTATTCTGAATGGTAAGACAGACGAACAATCCATGCATGCATTCCTGCATACGCCTGTAGAATTCCCTAAAGAAAATGGGCAATACCTGCTGGCTACTATACAAAAAAATAAAGTAACTTATGAGCACCGGCAGATAATCCCCTATCACATCCATCACTTTAAAGAATACGGTACCCTTTGCTTTCAGATCATAGACCAAAAAGGCATTATCCGGGAAGATGCAAAAGTAGAAATATTCACATCCGACCATACACCGGTTTCATTCGACAAAAAAACCTTAACCTGCCGGATAAATGGGAAAAAGTCTCTTCCCGGGAGGTTATCCGGTTTAGTCTCGATGGACACGATGCCTGGTTTCCGGTAGCTAAAATACATGGCTACGGATATACCAAAAGAACTCCTGGTAAAAAAGAGATATATAGTTATATGCTAACGGATAAAAACAAATATAAACCGGGAGAGACTGTACGCTTTAAAGCCTATGCCATAGGAGAAAATAACCATCCTCTCACAGATTCCGTTGAAGTATGGTTAAAGCATTATTCCAAACCGGCCGTTAAAATAAAAAAGATTCACTCTTACAATCCGGGTGGCTATGCGGGTGAGTTTGTATTACATGATTCACTCGGACTACGTTTAGATTCCCGCTTTTATATCGACCTGAAAACACCGGATGGAAAAATCATTGGCAGTACTAACTTTTCCTACGAAGAGTATGAATTAGCAAAAACTGAATTAAAAGTTACGCAGAAAAAGTCTTATCATACATCAGCAGATGAAAATAATATTACCATTCATCTTACAGACGCTAACGGCTTAACCATTCCGGACAGCAAAGCTATTATCACTGTTTACCCACAGGATATAAGGCATAGTTATGTACCTCTTTTAATTATCCCGGATACTCTCCTACATACAGAAATACGGCTGGAATCCAAAGAGGCTACTACTTTTACTATCCCCAACAGCCTGTTTAAAGAATCAATCATCCGGTACACGACAGAGGTCACCGTAGAATCGTTGGAAGGTTTTATGGAAAAAAGAAGTTTTCAGTCTACTTTCTCCTATGATTCTGTTTTCATAGCCAATAAACAAACGGACTTAAAACAAGAGATTACTTATAATTGCCGGAACGGCAATCTGGAAATCATTTATACGGAAAATAATGTTCCACTGATATGCCGGGCTACTATCCACTGCGACGGAGAAAATGAAAAGACTGTTTTTCTACCTTATAAAGAACCTCTGAAGCAATATGTAAGCCACTATACTATATACATTCCGGAAAAAGACATGCAAGAAAAGTTTGTAGTTGGCAACCTAAAGCCCCACTTTGATATACAATCCAGGTATTCCGGTAAAACCGTTGAACTGGAATTAGAAAATCCACAGGGAATAGATGTAAACTGGTATGTATATAACGGAGAAAAACTACTGGGCCGGGGATTTGGTAAAGAACTGAAACAAACATTTCCGGTACTTAACCCGGAAGCAACTCATACCGTAGAACTCTTTTACCGTTTGGGGACTACGGAGAAACAATTCCGCAGAGATATCCAACCTCCGGTAAAGCATTTTAACATTGAGCACAATCTGCCGGAAAGAGTTTATCCCGGCCAACAGGTAGAAACAACTATTTCGGTAACAAACCCCAATGGAAAACCTGTAGCAGGAGTAGACCTGACAACCTTTGCTTATAACAGCACACTCAATTATAAGGTACCGGATTTGGATTTGGAAAAACATTCTTTCCAATACCGTCCCTATGATGGAGGCTTTAAAGAAGAGCAGCTTTTCCACATCTATAACATACTGGATTATAACTTCTGGAAAACAGTGGCCGGCCTTGATACACTGTTATTCTATCAGTTTACTCATCCGGTGCATGAACTATCCACTTATACTATAGAAACTCCGGACAGTACCACACAGTTTGCCCCTTTTATTGTATGGAAAGGAAGTTTTTATCTACCCCAGGTAATTGAATGTGACGGAATTCCTGTTTGGTTCTCCTGGACCGACTACCCGGATAGTTATTCTTTTTATATTTCTCCAGATATACCGCATGTTATCGACTTATATGTAGGAAAAGAAAAGATAACACTTACGGATATATCTTTTCCTTCCGGTAAAAAACGATTTTCGCCGTAAACCCTCAGTACCAACCGGGAAAAGAAAAAGATAATACAAGTTTTGACTTAAACTGGTTTTCCCTTACGCCGGAAAAAAAAGAACAATACCAACCCTACACCTGCTCATTTGTCTTCCCAAAACGAATTGATAAAAATTATCTGCGGCAGGGAGAGCAATATTACGAGTTACCATCCTATACCTATACCACCCGTCCACGGACCTTTGGCCCGTTTCAGGAAGGAGAATACTGGTATGGAGATAGTATCGTTTTCCAATTACAGGGAGGATACCGGTATGAATTAAGTGGTACGGAAATAATCCAAAAGCCTGCTACCTCTTCTTTCTCAACCAGCCAGAATATCCATGCTTCTGACTGGATAATAAAAAGGAATATGGAAAAGACCTGTTATCATCTTTACAAAATAAAAAAGACATCTGGTGTAAAATCTCCTCTTTATTCATATACTGGCGAAAATCTTACCATCGAAGATAAAAAAGAAAAAATAAAACTCCTTCTTACCTTACCCGGAAGAAAAGAAAATCCGGGAGTTTGCCGGGTGATCCTTTATAACAAAGAAAAAACACCGGAAGAATATACCTATTTGAGAGATTTTACCATAGATAGAATCCGGACAGACGCAGCAGGCATGCAACAGGGGGAATATGCGCTTTTCATTCTCTACCAGGATGGAGGTTATCTGTTTTCAGAATCTATTCCTTTACAACGGAATCATACGTTCTGCCTTCTTTTTAAACCGGATGATATTCATCGCTCTGACCTGATATCTCAAAAATTACTTGCCTGGCAACCCTTTTACCTGTCTGAAGACGAGATAAGTTTGTCTTTTATAGTACCGGTTTTGGAAGAGGTAGAAGAAGATAGTCAATACATCTTTACCATGGTTGACCAAGAGCCGGGCTATGATAGTATCGGGGAGGAGAATACTACGACCTATACAAATAAGACCCTCTATGAAGAGATTAAACAATTAAAACGGATGCGGTCAAACTTTTCGGATGTAGCTTTCTGGCAGCCTCAGTTAGTCACAGATAAAACCGGAACTGCACAATTTAAAATTACCTTCCCGGATAATATCACCCGGTGGAATAGTGTTATCTATGCTGCTGACCCTACCTTAATGACCGGTACAGCACGCCATGCTATCCGTTCCTTTAATCCCATTATGGCCGAACTGACGGCTCCCCGCTTTCTGGTGGAAGGAGATAGCTGTATGGTACAGGCATCTATCCGGAATTATATGGAAAATCAAATCCTACGTGGAAACAGCCGGTTTATTATCCGGACCGATTCACTACCGGAAACAGAGTTGCTCTTCGATAACTTCCACCGCCAACAACAAGCTGTAAAAGCATTACCAACAGATAGTATGACAATGAGTTATCTTTTTACAAGGGAAGATGGCTACATGGATGGTGAACAACATACAATTCCGGTCGTATCACAAGGTACAGAAATAAAACAGGGCTTTATTAAATTATTATCCGGAGAAGAGACGCTGACTTTACAGGCACGACCGGATGAAATCCTGCATATAAAATTAACCGGTAGTGAACTGGATATTTATCTGGACGCTATGGAATTTCTGCGGGGATATGAATATGCCTGTAATGAGCAACTGGCTTCCAAACTAAAAGGAATACTGAATTTCCGGTTGTATACATTATCACAGGGTAACGAATTTACTTACGACCAGGAAGTAAATGCCATCATCCAGCGACTGGTAAACAATCAGAATTCCCAAAGTTTATGGGCCTGGTGGAATAATTCGCATGAGCACTCCGGATGGATGAGCAGACATAGTATGGAAGCCTTGTATGAAGCCCGGAAAGCAGGGTACCGGTTTGATTTAAAATATAAACCCGGAATAGGTCTCAAAGATATTCTTCCCGAAAATATAGAATGGCTGTGTATGGTACCTAAACTATACGGTGGATATGAATGGTTAGAAAAAGAACTGGCAAACTTATTAAAACCTCATGCAACCAGAGAGTTGACCCTTAAACAGCAATTACTTATCCATGAATATCTACAGGCATATTCAAAACAGTGGAACCCGGACGTTATGAAAAAATACATCCGTAAACATTCGTCCGGCACGCTGTACTGTGCTGATAATAAACGAAACAACTGGTATACCGATGAGTTAATTACAACAGCGATTGCATACCGTATTATAGAAAAAGAAGAGTCGTTACAGGAATACAAAGTACCGTTACGTACTTACCTCATTAATACGCAGGAAAAGAAATGGAATACTTATCAGGCTTCTGTTATTCTGTCTGCTATATTACCCGGCTTTATCGAAGAAACAGAAAGAGCAACACAACAAAGTAAAGTACGTCTCAGCGGAAAAATAACCCGGGAGATAACAGAGTTTCCTTATGAAGGAACGCTATTACCCGGAGAAGAACTACAAATTAATAAAACAGGTATGTCTACCCTGTTTTGTTCAGTCTATAGTAACCGGGAAACAACAGAACCTATATCCACAGAGGAATTTAGCATACGGACAGCATTCACGAACGGAAATACACTGCAGGCCGGCCAACCGGTTACACTGAACGTCTACGTAACTATTCACGAACCCAGAACAGAACATGTAATGATTGAAGTACCCATTCCGGCAGGTTGCAGTTATGACTTATCCCGCTCCCGTTATGCACCCCATGAAAGCTACCGGGAGCATTACAAGGAGAAAACAGTTATATTCGCCAAACAATTAAACAAATGTGAATATCATTACCAGATACAATTAATCCCCCGCTTTCCCGGAGAATTTCATCTGAATCCTGGCAAAATATCATTGATGTACTTCCCGCACATCTGCGCAACAACCGGTATGCGGAAAGTCCGAATACAATAGAAAAAGATAATAGTATATTTGTTAAACTTAAAGAACATCTCTACGGAAATAATAAGCAAGGACAAAAGAAAAAAGATTCTCAGAAGAAAATATACCGGTACAGCTATGTTTTGTAGCTCTATCTGTGGACTCGGGATTTGTTATTATATAGAGGTGGGTTCTCTAATCGGCATTTCTCTACTAATGTCACTTATCTGGTTATACACTTTTATGGTAAGTGACATTTTATACATTTTTCTAAAGCCAAACAACAGAAAAAAATTTCTAATTTCCGGAGTTAGCGTAGTATTTATCACCCAGGGTTTATTTACACTATTTCCAGGTACTCTTTTGATATCCACAAAGATAAAAGG
>JAJBTP010000023.1 GCA_020860805.1 Tannerellaceae bacterium
ATTAAATATGGAGATTTTTAACTAAACCTTTCATAAGTATCCGGAACTCGCCATCTTTTTAACGCTTGCATTAGGGTTTGCTGTCGGCAAACTAAAATTTAAAAGTTTTACATTAGGAAATGTAACCGGTATTCTTTTAATGGGTGTACTCATAGGACAGTTAGGACTGGATATTAACCCCATTGTTAAATCTACCTTTTTCCTTATATTCCTCTTTGCTGTAGGATATAGTGTAGGGCCTCAATTCATTCATAGTTTAAAGAAAGAAGGGTTACCCCAGATTGCTTTTGCAGCTATTATTTGTGTGCTTTGTCTGGGTGTTACCTGGGCAGCAGCGGTAATTGCTAAATTTGATGTAGGGAATGCTGCCGGACTATTAGCAGGTGCCAATACGATTTCGGCTGTTATCGGGGTAGCAACCGATTCTATTAACCGCCTCCCGATAGACGCTGCACAAAAGCAAACTTATATTAATGAAATACCTGTAGCCTATGCTGTTACTTATATTTTCGGTACAGCCGGAACGGCCTGGTTTCTTTCGGTATTAGCCCCTAAAATATTAAGTAAAAATATTATCCAGGAAAGTAAAGAGTATGAACAGAAGTTAGGCGGTGCCATTGCTGACGATGATCCAACGATGGAATATGCGTATGATGGTACTACATTTCGTGTTATACAGGCGAATAGCTCTATGTTTGATACGCCTAAAAAAGTATCTGAAGTAGAAAATTTCCTGGTTACCAAAGGTTGGCCGGTATATATTGAACGTATCCGGAATGGTAAAAATGATATTATCAATGAACCGTCTCCCGATCAGCTTATTAATAAAGGGGATAAATTGGTACTAAATGGTCCTATTGACACGATCTTAAATGATGAAAGTCTTATCGGACCTGAAGTAGCTGATTTAGACTTACTGGATTTACGTGCTGAAGCTCTTACTGTGATGGTTAGTAACAAACATATGGATAACCAGACGTTAGGTAAGCTGAAAACAGATAAAAACCGTCATGGGGTTATCATTCGTAAAATCCACCGGGGGAATGCTGAAGTTCCTTTATTAAATGATGTACAGATACAACGGGGTGATTTAGTGGAAATAGAAGGACGAAAAGCGGATGTAGACCGTTTTGCAAAATATTTAGGCTATGCCGAAAGACCTACTAATGTTACGGACTTATTATATGTAGGACTGGGTATTTTCCTGGGAGGTTTGTTAGGGGCTCTTACTTTACGTATCGGGAATGTATCGCTTAGTTTAAGTACCAGTGGAGGTGTTTTAATCTCCGGTATTCTTTTTGGTTGGTTACGTTCTACTCATCCTACTTTTGGCGCAGTGCCTCAGTCTGCCGTATGGCTTATGAATAACCTTGGATTAAATATGTTTATTGCCGTTGTTGGTATTACGGCGGGACCTAATTTTATAGCCGGTCTGAAAGCTTCCGGGCTTAGTCTCTTTATTGCCGGTGTAGCCGTCAGCCTGATACCGATGATTATAGGAGTTTATCTGGGAAAATATCTTTTCAAATTCCATCCTGCCATTACTTTGGGTGCCTGTGCAGGTTCACGTGTAACGACTGCTGCTTTAGGAGCGATACAGGATACTACTCAAAGTAAAGTTCCCGCCCTCTCCTATACAACGACCTATGCAGTAGGAAATACACTGCTTATTATCTGGGGAGTTGTCATTGTTCTCCTGATGGGATGATCTAAAAAGTAGTTAGTAGTTGGTAGTTAGTAGTACGTTCACTTCGTTCACTTAGTAGAAAGAAAGTACCTATACTACCAAACGAGCACAGCGAGTGTACTACTAATTACCAACTACTAATTACCAACTACTAACTACCAATTACTAAAATAATTCATTATTCAATACTAAAAAATACATTCAACTATGGAAGTCCTTGAAAAATTGAAAACGACTCGTCGCCGTGAGCAGGAACTGGAACAATTAAGTCCATTTGAACTTAAAGACAATCTGATTAAATTAGCTGAACCTGAGAAGGTAAAGAAAATGGCTTATCAGATGCTAAATGCCGGACGTGGTAATCCGAACTGGATTGCAACAACTCCACGGGAAGCTTTCTTTACCTTAGGTAAGTTTGGTTTACAGGAATGTTGCCGTACAATGAAAGACCCCAGTGGTATGGCTGGAATCCCACAAAAAGAAGGTATTGGGAAACGTTTTGAGGATTTCCTGAAAGAGAATGAAGGTATGCCCGGTATTGATTTACTGAAAAGAATGTTTCGCTGGGCTATCAGAGAGAAAAAATTTAATAAGGATGAGTTTGCGATGGAACTGGCTGAAGGGATTATTGGCGACCAGTATCCTGTTCCGGACCGCATGCTGAAACATACGGAAAGTATTGTACATGATTACCTGATGCAGGAGATGTGTAACAACCAGCCTACCCGGAATCGTTTTGATTTATTTGCTGTAGAAGGTGGTACCGCTGCTATTTGTTACATATTCGACTCATTAATGGAGAATGGTTTATTAAAGAAGGGTGATCGGATTGCTCTGGGTGTTCCGGCATTTACGCCTTATCTGGAAATGCCTCATCTGGACCGTTATGATTTTGATGTGGCGTATGTAAATGGTTCTGCGAAGACTAAAGACGGACAATCGAACTTCCAGTATCCGGAAGAAGAGTTGGATAAATTAGGTGATAAAACGATTAAAGCCTTCTTTATTACCAATCCCAGTAATCCGACTTCTGTTGAGATATGTGATTCCTGCCGTAAATACCTGGTGAAGGTGGTTAAACACCTTAATCCAAACCTGATGGTTTTAACAGACGACGTATATGGTACATTTGTAAACGGATTCGTTTCGCTGATGCGTGATTTACCACGGAATACCATCTGTGTTTACTCTTTCTCTAAATATTTTGGCTGTACCGGATGGCGTTTAGGTGTCATAGCTATTAATAAAGATAATATTTATGACGATATGATTTCCGCCCTGCCGGAATCTGAGAAGAAACGTCTGAACAAAATGTATGAAAGTCTGAGTGTGCACCCGGAAAAAATGAAATTCATTGACCGTATGGTTGCGGATAGCCGCCAGGTAGCTTTAAATCATACAGCCGGACTTTCTCTGCCCCAGCAAATGCAAATGATGTTGTTTGCTTCCTTTGCCCTACTGGATAAAAAGAATATTTATAAAGAGGCCTGCCAGAAGTTATTAAAAAATCGTTTCCGGATATTCTGGGAAGGCATGCACATGCAGATATTCCAGGACCCAAACCGGGCCGGTTACTATTGTGAAATTGATATCCACGAATGGGCCGAAAATAATTACGGAGAAGAGTTTGTCAAATTCTTGGAAAATAACTTTGAACCGGTTGATATTGTCTTCCGCCTGGCTGAAAAATCACATATTGTATTACTAAACGGTGGAGGTTTTGCCGGACCTGAATGGTCTGTACGTGTATCGCTTGCCAATCTGAATGAAGATGACTATCGTGTAATCGGAGAACAACTCTCTGAGACTATGAATGAGTATCTTGAGGCATGGAAAGCGTCTGTTAAGTGAGAAAATACTTCTTCATTGCTATAATTCTCTCAGCCAGTTGGTACACTGTATCTGCCCAATACAGGGAAAGCCAGAACCTATGGCATCAGCTGGTCTGGGATGATGAGAAATTGAATCTGTTCGTTGATACACGGATTGATTTTCAGGACCTCGTTAACCGCCATGCAGAAGATGGAAGATCATTCCGGGCACAAACCTTCCGGATATGGTTAGTTGGAGAGATTGTTCCGGGCATCCGGTACCGTGTACGTCACCGGCTCAATAAAAACGGAGTTATTCTACGGGATAATTATTCCGGTGCAACCGACCATGCATGGCTTGCCTTTGATATTGGTAGAACATGGACAATTACTGTTGGTAAACAATCTGTAATGATTGGAACTTTTGAGAACGATTATAATGGTGCAGATGTTTACCAGGGGAGCATGGTCTTTAATGACTTTGATGGTTCTTTGACAGGAGTAAATGTAGCTTATAAAACCGGAAGACAGGTTTTTAATTTTCAGGTAACCAATTCGGATGAACCTCAGTTTGCTTCCGAAGAATATGCTAACAAGGCCCTGGCCTTTAATTTCCTATGGGTTGGTGACTTATTTAATGAAACCATACGTACCCGGTGGGGCTATGGAACCTTTCAGCACAGTCGTAATAAGTTCTATAACTGGGTGACTATCGGTACACAATTCAATATAGGAAAAACGATAACGGAAGTCGACTATTACACTGGTATCCGGAACATGGATTATGGGTATATGCTGAATACCGATACATTGGGTTACCGGTATGTACAGGACCAATCCTTATCCGTACGCATTGAATATGATATGGGACGGTGGAAACCTTTTATTAAAGGTATATGGGATAAACGATTCGACAAATGGTTTGATAGTACAGCCTATCGTTCCTTAGGTATTGAAGCTGTAGCTGAATTCTATCCGTTCACCGGTGAACGTACACGCGACCTTCGTTTTCATGCCTGTTATGGTTATAAAAATACAGACTTCCGGGGAGAATTCGGGAATCTCCGGAATGCTGAAACACATACATTCTTAATCGGCACCCGATGGATGTTTAAAGCGAAATGATTTAGCCGATTATATATCCCCAAGCGTCATGCGGCTTTGTCCGCGTGACGCTTCTAATCACTCACTGATTCTCTAAAAAAGAGTTAATATCACTCTTTTTGAGTTAGTGTGTAAACCTTTTTGTATTGATATTGTTTTATCAATACTATCAGTTTTAATGCCGGATGTTTCCGGGAAAACAGAATACTGTAACCATGATTGATGGTTCTCTGAAGTCTGGGAAATTAACCGGGTTAAGCTACTGATAAAGTAGGGTGTTATCTATATTTTAGATAACACCCTTTTCAATTATTCATTTTTAATACTTTCAACCGGATTGGCATTGGCTACACGCCAGTTCTGGAAGGTAACAGTCAGAATGGTAATTACAGTTACAATGATAAAGGATATCAGGAATACCCACCAATGCATAGGGGTACGGTAAACAAAGTTTTCCAGCCAGTTTTTTACAATCACGTATCCCAGGGGAGCTGCCAGTATAAAGCATATACATAAAATACGAAGATATACTTTATTAAACATCAGGATAATCTGTCCGGTGGAAGAACCTAATACTTTACGGACTCCAATCTCTTTTATCCGGTATTCACTTTCAAAGATAACCAAACCAAATACTCCTACAATCGAGACAAAAATAGCTATCAGGCTAAATAAGGTTATCAGCGTAGTTACATTTTGTTCTTTTTCATACGTACGTTGAAGGATATTATCAAAAAAGGCAATTTTAAACGGATAACCAGGGTCAAATTCATCTAACGTTCTCTCTACATATTTATAAGCTTCTACCAGATTGGTTCCGGCTTTTACATGAACATATAAGCAGGTCGAAAAACTAAGCGGGTCCCAATCTTCCGCGCCGGCAACATAAAAAGCCATGGGTAATATTTCTGTACGGAAAGAAGCATATTTAATATCATCTATAAAACCAATTACCTCAGTTCCACCTACCTTATCGCCCAGTTCCAACCCAAACTCTGTTTTTGCTTTCTGGTTAAAAATATAAACTCCTTCTTTAATTCGTTTATCATCCTGACGGAAATCCCGGCCTTCCCAGATATTGATTCCCATCACAGAGAGGAAAGAAGGATCCACAGGAAGACATTGGAATGAGATTTCTTTATCTTTATAGTTCCTCCCCCATCCCATGTAACGGTCACTACTGGACAACATAAACTGGGCACAGGTAACGTTCTCTATACCGGCATACTGTTTTAATTTATTGACAACAGGTTCTCTCTCTTTGGAGAGTTTTGAATTTAGAAATGCGGTTATCAACTGGTCTTTATTATATCCCAGATTCGTAGTACGAATAAAATCATTCTGCAGATACATAAAACCTGCTCCAATAATCAGCGCAAAAGAGGCTATAAACTGAAAACCTAATAATGTATTTCTTAATACCCGTCCTTTAGGAGATAAACCAAAACTGCCTTTCAAAACTAAAGCCGGGGGAAACGAAGTCATATAATAAGAAGGATATAATCCGGCGAATAAGGCTACTATAAGAGCAATTCCTGCAGTTGCTAAAACAATTGGTATATGGGCATCTAATGTAATAGTACCATCTACCAACAGTCTTAAATCTGTAAGACCAAACAGATATACCAATCCCAGAGAACCTATAAAAGCCAAAAGACAGATACAAATTGCTTCTGATAAAACAGCCCACTGTAACATGCCTTGCCCTGCTCCCAGGACTTTTTGGGTGTTAATACTTTTTACACGCATAGGTGTAAGAGCCATACTGAAGTTTGTAAAGTTAATACCGGCTATTATTAATAAAACGATGGCTATGGCAATCATAACAAGGATTGTCTGCCGGCTCGCTTTTTCTTCTGCATCATACGCTACATTCTTTACATAATGTAATTCAGTGAAAGGAGTTAAGCGCATACTCACATCAGCAGCATCCCATCCGAAAATTTTCTTAGAACCATCTTTCTCTGTGATGGCTTTATAATTATCAATAATTTCCTGTGTTTTATCCGGAGAAGTTAACTTTACTAAAATAGCATAGTTATAATTCCCAGTGTCATCTTTATTTTCATCTCCCATCGAAAAATAAATAGAATTCCTAACAGATGAATTAACCGGGAAATCTTTATATACTCCACCTACTGTAAAGTTACGGTCTATAAAAGAGAGTTTTTTATTAATAGGTGATTCGGTGCCAAATATTTTTTCTGCTACACTTTGAGGCATAATTACTTTATCCGGTTCATTCATACTTTCTACCACACCTTCCAGCATCTCAAATGTAAACACTTTGCAAAATCCTTCTGAAACCGGCATAACCGGATCCTCGAATATCTTTTTAATACCATTTTCTTCTACTTCAATTACGACTTCCCGCCAGAATGGATTAGTTATAGCTCCTGCTTCTATGTAAGGGGAGGATTCAAAAAAGCAGTTGCCAGAGGACGGGATAGTATAGCCTGCGCACCTTCATCTCCTAAAATCATTTCCAGACGGAAAATAGATTCTGCTCCTTTGATATGTTTATTGTGATTGTAATCATAATCTACCTGCATCATTATCAACATGAAGGCTGCAAATGCAATCGTCAATCCTAATAAGTT
>JAJBTP010000429.1 GCA_020860805.1 Tannerellaceae bacterium
AATAGATATAGAGGATATTAAAGACCGGATAATCAAATTACCAATTCCTGGTTCACGCTATAGTAATTTTTATTCGGATGGTGAAAAAGTGTATTATTCAGGTAGGGGGGCTACACATGTATATGACCTGAAAAAACAGAAAGAGGAAACCATTGCAGAAGGAACAACGATGCACGTAGCTGCAGGAAATAAGAAAGCTGTCTTAGTCAAAAATAAACAGTTATATGTAATGGATATTCCCGGTGGAAAAACTGAATTGAAAGAGGCTGTTAATCTTTCCCATATGAAAATAACAACCAATTATCCACAGGAATGGGCACAAATATTTAACGAAGGATGGCGGGCTATGCGGGATGGTTTCTATGTAGAAAATATGCATGGAGTAGACTGGAAAGCTATGAAAGAAAAATATGCCGTATTACTTCCCTATGTAAAAAACAGACTGGATCTAAATTATATAGTAGGGGAGATGATCGGAGAAATAAACTGTTGTGATGCCTAATTCAATCCTTGAGAAATTAATCGTCCGTAACGTATTAAGATGGGTCTTTTAGGGGCAGAAGTATCACGGGATAAAAGTGGTTATTTCCGTCTGAAAAAAATTCTGCAGGAAGCTCCCTGGAACAAACAGCTTCGGTCACCATTAACCGAACCGGGTATTGATGCGAAAGAAGGAGATTATATCATTGCTATAGATGGAGTTCAGACTAACAGTGTAAAAGACCTTTATAGCTTATTAACAGGAAAAGCAGATGTACCAACTGAAATCCTGCTTAACAGTAAACCACAGACTGCCGGAGCACATAAAATTGTCATCAATCCATTGGAAGAAGAATATTATCTTTATTATTATAACTGGATACAGGATAACATTCGTAAAGTAGAAGAAGCTACAAACGGAAAAGTAGGTTATATCTATATTCCGGATATGGGCCCGGAAGAATTAAATGAATTCTCCCGTTATTTTTATCCACAGTTGGATAAAGAAGGATTAATTATTGACGATCGGGCCAATGGAGGTGGAAATGTATCTCCTATGATTTTGGAACGCCTTGCCCGTGAACCTTACCGGTTGACTATACACAGAGGCTCTAATATGATTGGTACTGTACCCAATGCCGTACAGGTAGGTCCTAAAGTGTGTCTTATAAATAAATATTCGGCATCTGACGGGGATTTATTCCCGTGGGTTTTCCGTGCACTTGGATTAGGAAAACTGATAGGAACCCGTACATGGGGAGGGATTGTAGGTATCAGTGCCTCACTTCCGTTTATGGATGGCTCTGATATGCGTGTTCCTTTCTTTACCAGTTATGATCCGAAAACAGGTGACTGGATTATTGAAAATCACGGAGTAGATCCGGATATTTATGTGGATAACGATCCGGTTAAAGAGTGGAATGGGGAAGACCAACAATTAAACCGGGCTATCGAAGAAGTAATGAAACAACTTCCGGATCATAAACCTTTGCTAAAACACGCTACACCACGTGATTGGAGTAAATAAAATAAATAGAATGAACTAAAAATATCCTGCTACCTGTTCTTGTAGGTAGCAGGGTACACTTTTACTTTCAATAATTAAATTTGTATACTTCTGTATTTAATTCTCATATATTAATGAAACAAAAAGTAGGCCCTTTAAAAATCGGAGTAGCAGGTGCTCTGTTTGCATTTGGCAATTCATCCTGTACTCAACCTCCACAGGAAACCCGTCCCAATATTATTGTTATTTTAGCTGACGATCTTGGTTATTCAGATCTGGGCTGTTACGGGGGTGAAATAGAAACCCCTAACTTAAACCGGTTAGCAGAAAACGGAATCCGTTTCAGTTATTTTTATAATGCCAGCCGCAGTTGCCCTACACGAGCTTCTTTATTAACCGGACTTTACCCTCACCAGGCTGGTATCGGACGAATGACTTTCGACCAGCAACAACCCGGATATCGTGGTACTATGACATACAATGGAGTCACCATTGCAGAAGTATTAAGCGAAGCGGGCTACCAGACAGGGATGATTGGAAAATGGCATGTTGCCGAAACCCCTTTACGTCCGGATCAGCGTCAATGGTTGGCCCATCATGTACAATATGATGAGTTTGCTCCCAAAGACAACTATCCTACTTACCGGGGATTCCAGGATTTTTATGGTACTATTTATGGAGTTGTTAATTATTTTGATCCGTTCAGTTTAGTAAATGGTGAAGAATCTGTACGGAGTGTTCCGAAAGATTACTACAGTACAATTGCACTTACAGATAGCGCTGTTTCTTACGTAAACCGGTATACACAAAATGATAAGCCATTTTTTATGTATTTATCTTATCATGCCCCTCACTGGCCATTGCATGCTTTAGCTGAAGATATTGAAAAATATGAAAATACGTACAAAGTAGGATGGGATAAAATACGGGAAGACCGGTATGAACGAATCAGACAATTAGGATTGTTTGAACAGGAAAATGAATATTTATCTTCCCGTCAGTTTACAGACACATGGGAAGAAAATCCAACCCAGGAATGGGATGCCAGAGCCATGGCAGTACATGCTGCTATGGTAGATCGTATGGATCAGGAAATAGATAAATTAATAGCCACTCTGGAAGCAAACGGCCAGTTAGATAACACACTCATCTTATTTATGTCTGATAACGGATGTAGTAATGAAGATTGCCAATTCTATTCAGAAGGAGAAAATGACCGTCCGGCGGAAATGCGTAACGGTGAGAAAATCATTTATCCCAGACAAAAAGAAGTATTACCCGGTCCGGAAAATACCTACGCATCTATCGGAGCACGTTGGGCAAACGTAGCAAATACTCCTTTCCGTTACTGGAAAGCCAAATCATTTGAAGGAGGTATTTGTACACCTATGATTGCACATTGGCTCAAAGGTATCCAACAACCCAAAGGTGCAGTTACACGGGAAATGGGGCATGTGATAGATATTATGGCTACCTGCCTGGATCTGAGTGGCGCTGAATATCCTACAGAATACAAAGGAAACCCAATTATTCCATTAGAAGGTAAAAGTCTGAATGCTATTTTTAAAACAGGTCAACGGGAAGGTTATGAGGAACTTTGCTTTAAACACTTCGAAGAAAAAGCATTTATTGACAAAAGTGGTTGGAAAATTATCCGGCAAGGGATTACTAAACCCTGGGAACTGTATAATCTGAAAGAAGATCGTACCGAAATGAATAATCTGGCAGATCAATATCCGGAAAAGGTCAAGGAATTTGAAGAAAGATATCTTTTATGGGAAAACCGGGCTTTGGTAAATCCGAGACCATGAAAAAGAATGTAAATGCATAATTATCAACTATCAATTGTCAATTGTTAATTGAAATATTTGTTTATTAAAAAAAAGGTTTTATCTTTGCAGCCCGAAATAGTAGGAAAATAATAAACATAATAATAAGATGAAAAGAACATTTCAACCTTCGAACAGGAAAAGAAAGAACAAGCATGGCTTTCGTTCTAGAATGGCTACTGCTAACGGACGTAGAGTGTTAGCAGCACGTCGTGCAAAAGGTAGAGCTAAATTAACTGTATCTGACGAATACAACGGATAATCTTTTTTATCTGTCTTTTGTTATAAAGAAAGTAAAGGTTTTTTGTAAAGCCTTTACTTTCTTTGTTTTTATAGATATACAAGTATATATAACGGCTATATGATGTTTTTTTCCTACTTTTGAAGCCGTCTACTAATGTATTAGAAAGATGAAAAAGTTTTTAGACAAATTAGTAAAACTTCCGTTATGGTGCCACCTGGTATTTGCAGTGGTATTATCAGCTATCCTTCTGGTCTGCACGTTAAAATGGTTGGAAGTATATACACATCATAATGAGGCTGTAATAGTACCTGACATAAAAGGTTTGAAATTAGATAAAGCGGAAGAATTTTTAAAAAGCTGTGGATTACGTTACAACGTAATAGATTCGGTATATTCCAAAGATGCGGCACCCGGGTCTATTGTGGAAGTAGAGCCTGCACCTGGCTCTAAGGTGAAAGAAGGCCGGATTCTGTTTGTTACTGTAAATGCATTAACTTCCCAGATGGCAGCCATTCCTGAAGTAGCAGACCTTTCTGCACGGCAGGCATATGCGCTTTTATTAGCCCGGGGATTTGAAAATATACAAACAAAATATGTAGACGGGCAATATAAAGATTTGGCGTTACGGGTTGAATTGTTTGGAAGAACAGTACAACCGAATGAAATGACTCCACTGAATGCCTCGTTAGTACTAATAGTCAGCAATGGCTTCGTACAACCCTTTGAAGAAGATTCGCTTGATAGCATAGGAATAGACAGTATTCCAGCCGAACCTATCGATAATGATGAAGAAAACTGGTTTTAAAAATGGAAAACTTTTCGGAAGAATGGGATAATGAACCGGTAGATGATGATTTGCTGGAACAAGAAGAAGGGGAAGAAAGTTCCCAACTGTATGAATACTTCCGTTTTATGGCTGATAAAGGCCAGTCTTTATTAAGAGTAGACAAATTTCTGGTTGACAGAATGAATGGTGCTACCCGTAATCGCATTCAACTGGCCGCAGAAGCAGGTTGTATACTGGTTAATAATATTCCCGTAAAAAGTAATTACCGTGTTAAACCGATGGATATTGTATCCATTGTTATGACACACCCACGTAGGGAACTGGAAATAATTCCTGAAGATATTCCGCTTAATATAGTATATGAAGACGAAGATTTGCTGGTTGTTAATAAACCGGCAGGTCTTGTAGTGCATCCTGGTCATGGAAACTATACCGGAACACTGGTCAATGCCCTGGCTTATTATCTACAGGACGATCCGTATTATGATCCCTCCGATCCACGTTTAGGACTGGTACACCGGATTGATAAAGATACATCCGGCTTATTGGTTGTAGCTAAACGTCCTGAAGCGAAAGCCAATTTAAGTCTTCAGTTTTTTAATAAAACAACTCATCGAAGATATCAGACATTAGTATGGGGAATAATCTACGAAGATGAAGGACGTATTGAAGGCAATATAGGAAGAGATCCCTACGATAGAATGTTAATGTGTGTATTTCCTGAAGGGGATATAGGAAAACCAGCTGTTACTCATTACAAAGTTCTGGAAAGATTAGGATATGTTACATTAGCAGAATGTAGACTGGAAACAGGAAGAACACATCAAATCCGGGTACATATGAAACATATCGGTCATATTCTTTTTAATGACAGCCGTTATGGAGGAGATGAGATTCTGAAAGGTACCACTTTCACCAAATACCGTCAATTTGTACAAAATTGTTTTGCAACCTGTCCTCGTCAGGCTCTCCATGCAAAAACACTAGGTTTTATACACCCAACTACCGGAGAAGAGATGCGATTCAATTCTGAAATTCCGGACGATATGCAACAGCTGATAGATAAATGGCGTAATTATGCAAATACAAAAGAATTATAACAGTACTTATTATATGAAAAAAAATATTGCCATCGTAGCAGGAGGATACTCGTCAGAAATAGTAGTATCATTAAAAAGCGCAAAGGGAATAGAATCCTTCATTGACAAAGAAAAGTATAATTTATATATTGCCATTCTGACTAAAGAAAAGTGGGTAATTGAACTTCCGGAAGGAAAAACAACACCCATTGATAAAAATGATTTCAGTTTTTATGTCAATGATAATAAAATAAATATTGATTTCGTTTATATTACTATACATGGTACCCCCGGAGAGAATGGACTTCTGCAGGGATATTTTGAAATGATAAATATGCCTTATTCTTCATGTGGAGTTTTGGCTAGTTCATTAACTTTTAATAAGTTTGTATGTAATTATTATCTGAAAGGTTTCGGAATAACAGTATCTCCGTCTGTTCGGTTACTAAAAGGTGATTCTATAAATGAAAATGAAATAGTTAATCAACTGGGGCTACCAGTATTTGTAAAACCAAATGATGGAGGGAGCAGTTTCGGAGTTACTAAAGTAACAGAGATTGAACAACTAAACCAAGCTATACAAAAAGCCTTTTCAGAAGGAAATGAAGTGATCATTGAAAGTTTTATATCCGGTACGGAAGTAACTTGTGGATGTTATAAAACGAAAGAGAAAAAAGTAGTATTTCCATTGACAGAAGTAGTAACGGAAAATGAATTTTTCGATTTTGATGCTAAATATAACGGACAATCAGATGAAATTACTCCGGCACGTATTTCACAGGAACTAACAGAAAAAATACAAGAGAAAACATCCCGTATTTATGATTTGTTAGGAGCAAAAGGAATCATACGTGTAGATTATATTATCCGGAATAATGAAGAATCTGTTATACTTGAAGTAAATACAACTCCTGGTATGACTGCAACCAGTTTTATTCCACAGCAGGTACAGGCTGCCGGATTGGATATAAAAGATGTAATGACGGATATAATAGAGAACGAATTAAATTAATCGACATATAGGCAATTGATTTGTCAATTGTCAGGTATTAATTGTCAATTAGATAAGATATGGATAAAGATACTGTTTCCTTGAATTTTGATGATATTCGTCCGTTGACAAATGACGAAGTAAAGGATGCTATTGAAGAAATGGTTCATAACGAAGACCTGGAACGGGCTTTTCGTTATATAAAACCGGATTTGGATTGGGAAGAATTTTCCAAAGTTCTCAGAGCATGTAAAACCAAAGAGCAATTCAAATCATCCCTCTCTTATGAGGTAGTGATGACAATTGCCCGGCAAACGACATTTTCTCTGACTGTATCCGAAAAAAGCCGTTTACCGGAAGATCATCGTCCCTGTACATTTATTTCTAATCACAGAGATATTATTCTGGATGCTTCTTTTTTGAATGTAATCTTGTTGGATGCCGGTTATGGTATGACACAGGTAGCTATTGGTGACAATCTGTTAATACGTTCCTGGATTAAAACATTAGTACGTTTAAATAATAGTTTTATCGTTAAACGAAGTATATCCGTACGTCAAAAACTCGAAGAAAGTAAAAAACTGTCTTCCTATATTCATTATACTATCAAAAAAACCAAAGAATCTGTATGGATTGCCCAACGGGAAGGCCGGGCAAAAGATTCCAACGATAAAACACAAAATAGTATTCTTAAAATGTTGAATATGGGTGGAAACAAAGATATTCTTTCCAATATCATGGAATTGAATAT
>JAJBTP010000366.1 GCA_020860805.1 Tannerellaceae bacterium
TCAAAAACGGTGGTTTGCACTGGGATTATTAGTATTTATGATTACCGGAGCCACTCTTGGTGAGTTACCGTTCATGAAGGAAGCTTTTCCAAACATCCGTTTGGATATGTTCTTTTTTGTTTGTATCACTACTATTATTATGGCCTGGACAAAAATATTTCCACCTAAAAAGTATACTAAATATATTTCATGGGATATCCTGATTACGATAGCCTGTGCGTTTGCTATTAGTAAGGCGATGGAAAATTCGGGATTTGCAGCCTTGACAGCCAGTTATATTATTGATATGTCAGATAGTATGGGACCTTATGCGCTGATGGCTATTATTTTTATTATTACCAATATTTTCACGGAACTGATAACCAATAATGCAGCAGCAGCATTGAGTTTTCCCATCTCTTTAGCAGTGGCTACTCAATTGGGAGTAAGTCCTATGCCTTTCTTTGTGATAACCTGTATTGCTGCCTCCTGTAGTTTCAGTTCTCCGATTGGCTATCAGACTAACCTGATTGTACAAGGGGTGGGAGGTTATAAGTTTACAGACTTTGTAAAAGTAGGTTTACCTTTGAACCTGATAGCCTTACTGATATCTGTATTCCTAATCCCTTTAATCTGGAAATTTTAAAGACTTGACCCTGTAGACGAGTAAACAAATACAACAAATGACAAATACAAATACGATACCGGAAGAAAAAAAAGATAATGGACCATTGACACTTGACAGTGGTCAGTTAAATAAAAACGTTTACCCCATTTTTGATAAAATGATGGGGCGTAAAGATAAAGAACAGTTATTGCATCAACGTGGCGTAATGGTGTGGTTTACCGGATTGAGTGGTTCGGGAAAAAGTACACTGGCGATTGCCCTGGAGCGTGAATTGCATGCCAAAGGATATTTATGCCGTATCCTGGACGGAGATAACATCCGGAGTGGTATCAATAATAACCTGGGTTTTTCGGCAGCCGACCGGATTGAAAATATACGCCGGATAGCTGAGGTTGGCAAACTATTTGTCGATACCGGTATTATTACACTGGCGGCTTTTATCAGTCCTAATGATTATATCCGTGAAATGGCAGGTTCCATTATTGGAAAAGAAGATTTTCTGGAAGTCTATGTAAGTACGCCACTTGAAGAATGTGAACGTAGAGATGTAAAGGGACTATATGCTAAGGCCCGCAGAGGTGAAATCAGTGATTTTACAGGTGTCTCAGCTCCTTTCGAAGCTCCGGTTCATCCGGCTCTGGCATTAGATACATCAGTATTGACGGTTGAAGAGTCAGTCCGCCGGTTGATGGCATTGATACTTCCTAAAATAGATAATTGACAAGGTACAAGTAAAGAGGGAAAAAGGAATAATAAAAATAAAACAAAAAAATAATATAGATGGAAGAAGAAAAAGAGAATGGTCAATTAGAAACAAAGCTTAGCCACCTGAGAGAACTGGAAGCAGAATCTATCCACATTATCCGTGAAGTAGCAGCAGAATTTGAAAATCCGGTCATGCTTTATTCTATTGGTAAGGATTCTTCTGTGATGGTTCGCCTGGCAGAAAAAGCATTTGCTCCGGGCAAAGTACCTTTTCCATTGATGCATATTGATTCGAAATGGAAATTTCGTGAAATGGTAGAGTTCCGTGATAACTATGCAAAAAAATACGGCTGGAATCTGATTGTGGAATATAACAAAGAAGCGCATGAAGCCGGCGTAGGACCTTTTACACACGGTAGTAAAGTACATACAGACCTCATGAAAACCCAGGCCCTCTTGCAGGCATTGGATAAATATAAATTTGATGCCGCTTTCGGTGGTGCCCGCCGGGATGAGGAAAAGAGCCGTGCCAAAGAACGTATTTATTCTTTCCGGGATAAATTTCATCAGTGGGACCCTAAAAACCAACGTCCGGAATTATGGGATATCTATAATGCCCGGGTTCACCGCGGTGAAAGTATTCGTGTATTCCCTCTTTCGAACTGGACGGAACTGGATATCTGGCAGTATATCCGTCTGGAAAATATTCCTATTGTTCCTCTGTATTACGCAAAAGAAAGACCGATTGTAAATATGGATGGCAACCTCATTCTGGTAGATGACGACCGGATGCCTGAAGAATTACGGGCCAAAGCAGAAATGATGATGGTGCGTTTCCGTACATTGGGATGTTATCCGCTGACCGGAGCTGTAAAAAGTGAAGCGGATACCATTGAGAAGATTGTAGAAGAGATGATGACTACAACTAAAAGTGAACGTACGACCCGCGTGATTGATTTTGACCAGGATGCCAGTATGGAGCAGAAAAAACGGGAAGGATACTTTTAATAATTGACAAGTATTCCCTTGTTCGTTTTATCGACTCTTATTAGCATAATTAAAACAAGTAAAAAACAATATAATGGAAGAAGAAAAAGAATTGTCAATTGCAGACTCTCAATTGTCAATTGAGGAATTTCTCCGCAAAGACGAACAGAAAGACCTGTTACGTTTTTTGACTGCCGGTTCGGTAGATGACGGAAAGTCAACATTAATAGGACGGTTACTATTTGATAGTAAAAAAATATATGAAGATCAGCTGGATGCCCTGGAACGTGACAGTAAACGCATGGGAAATGCCGGTGAGAGTATTGACTATGCTCTTCTGACGGATGGATTGAAAGCAGAACGGGAACAGGGAATTACGATTGATGTTGCCTACCGTTATTTTAGTACCAACAATCGTAAATTTATTATAGCCGATACTCCGGGACACGAACAATATACCCGTAATATGATTACAGGAGGTTCAACAGCGAACCTGGCTATTATTTTGGTAGATGCCTGTACAGGTGTTATTACACAGACACGCCGCCATACTTATCTGGTATCTTTGTTGGGTATTAAACACGTTGTACTGGCTGTTAATAAGATGGACCTGTTAGGATTTGATGAAAAAGTATATCGTCAGATAGTCAGTGATTATATGGATTTTGTGGCTCCGTTGAATATACCGGATATTACTCCGATACCCCTTTCTGCTCTGGAAGGGGATAATGTGGTAGAGAAAAGCGAGCGTACGCCCTGGTATAACGGACCCTCTTTATTGGAATTTCTGGAAACTGTGCCTATCGACCAGGACCGTAATATGACGGATTTTCGTTATCCGGTACAATACGTATTGCGTCCGAATCTGGATTTTCGCGGTTTTTCCGGTAAAGTAGCCAGTGGTATTATCCGTAAAGGTGATGAAGTAATGGCCCTGCCTTCCCGCAAAAAATCCCGTATCAAAAGTATCGTAACGTATGACGGTGAACTGGACTATGCTTTTCCTCCGCAATGTGTGACTCTTACACTGGAAGATGAAATTGATATTTCCCGTGGCGAAATGATTGTACATCCGGATAATGAGCCGCTTTCCGGGCGCTATATTTCGTCGATGTTGGTATGGATGGATGAAGAACCAATGGATTTATCCAAACAGTTTTATATCAAACATACATCCGCACAGACACGGGCCCGGATAGAAAAGATTAACTATAAAGTTAACATCAATACCATGGAGCAGTTATCTGTTGAGAATGGACAATTGTCGGCAGAGAGTCTATCCATGAAATTGAATGAAATTGCTTCTGTTATTATTACTACAGGGAAAGAATTATTCTTTGACCCTTATCTGAAAAACCGTCAGACAGGGGCATTTATCCTGATTGACCCCATTACTCATAATACCTCTGCGGTAGGTATGATTATGGATAAGGCTTCGGATAAACAAACGGTTGATAATGGACAATTGACCATTCATTTATCTCAGTTGGGGATTAATGAGGAACATTATGAGGCGGTTGAAAAGATAAGGGTGGAACTTGCCAGACAGGGAGTTGAAATAAACGTGGTAAAATAAAGTTGTTAATTGACAATTTAAAAAATGGGACTACTCGAATTTGATAAACTCCCAATCAATACACTGGTAGGTGCGGATTGGAAAACATTTAAAGCAGCTACTGCCGGAAAAGAAGTAGATAAAGGTTTCAAAAATAAATATTTTCTGACGAAAGCAATTTGCCGGATATTAAGCAGTTTGCAACCACTTGAAAATAGTCGCTATCAAAAGATTGCCGATAAACCGATGGAAACAGATCCCTTGTTTATTCTGGGGCACTGGCGCAGTGGAACAACCTTTGTACATAATGTGTTCTCATGTGATAAACATTTTGGGTATAATACGACTTATCAGACTGTATTTCCGAACCTGATGCTGTTCGGACAACCTTTCTTTAAAAAGAATATGGCATTTTTGATGCCGGATAAACGTCCGACAGATAATATGGAACTAAAAGTAGATCTTCCGCAGGAGGAAGAATTTGCTTTGGCTAATATGATGCCGTACACTTACTATAATTTCTGGTTTTACCCGAAACATATGCTGGAGTATTGCGACCGTTACCTACTGTTTAATGATATACCGGAAGGGGAACTGAAGGTGTTTAAGGACACATTCCGTAAATTAATCCGCATTTCGTTACACAATACCAACGGTACACAGTTCCTGAGTAAAAATCCTCCGCATACCGGACGGGTGAAAACATTGGTGGAAATGTTTCCGAATGCGAAGTTCATTTATCTGAAGCGCAATCCTTACACTGTTTTTGAAAGCACCCGCAGTTTCTTTACAAATACGATTCAACCGCTGCGGCTGCAGGATATAACCCCTCAACAAATAGAAGATAATCTGGTAGAAGTCTACAAAAGATTATTTTATAAGTTTGAAGAGGAAAAACACCTGATACCGGAAGGAAATCTGATAGAAGTCAAATTTGAAGATTTTGAACAAAATGCGTTCGATATGACACAGGAAATTTATAAGTCATTAAATTTGTCAGGCTTTGAAGAATCCAGAGGGAATATTGAAGCGTATTTAGGGAAAAAGAAAGGGTATAAAAAGAACAAATACCAATACGATGCCCGTACAGTCGAGATTGTTGAAAAGAACTGGCATATGGCACTCGAACAGTGGGGATACGCTTTGTAAATTGTCAGTTATAAAGTATAACAATAAGTATGTGTATTTGTTATATTTTTTTAATTGACAACAGGCCATTAATAAAGGGAAAAGGAAGGATGAGAGTGAATAAAATAGATTCAAATAAATTTCCAATGATAAAAGGGAAAATGTTACTGTTGGTATGGATAGTTCTCTTTAATTGTCAATGGTCAATTGTTAATTGTCAGGTAACAGAATTGACTCCTTTCGGCGATATGGATCGATGGGTCGTCCGGGAAATTAAAGAATCGGCAGTGATTGGTGGTAAAACCAAACTTTTATATGAGTTGGGTCCAAAGGATACAATCCGGGGGGCAGAACCCTATACTAACCGCGGAGGCTCTCCGTGGGCTAACTCTAATGTGTTGGCAAAAGTAGCAGGAGTTGTTAAAACAAATACATCTGTATTTCCGGAAGAAAGAGCAAATGGGTATTGTGTACGCATGGAAACCCGTTTTGAAAGCGTAAAAGTAATCGGACTGATTAATATTGAAGTCATAGCAGCAGGCTCCGTGTATCTGGGAGAGATGCTGGAACCCATTAAAGGAACTAAAAATCCAATGGCTATGCTGAACTGTGGGATTCCTTTTACCCGTAAACCGTCTGCTTTGAGTCTGGATTATAAGGTAAAAGTAGCCCCGGAACCTAATCGTATACGTTGTACAGGATTTAGTCCCAGATCAACCGTAGAAGGAAAAGACGAAGCGGTCATTATTCTGATTTTACAAAAACGCTGGGAGGATGAAAAAGGAAATCTTTTTGCAAAGCGTGTAGGTACGATGATGAAACGCTATAACAAAGATGTGGATTGGGTGAACAATGCTGTTTTTCCTGTTTTGTATGGTGATATTTCCAATCATCCCGAGTATCAACCTTATATGAAAATTCAGGATGAAGAAAGATATGCATTAAATAGTAAAGGTAAAAATGTACCTATCCAGGAAGTAGGATGGGCAGATGACAATGAAGAACCGACTCATTTGATTCTGCATTTTGCTTCCAGTCATGGCGGTGCATATATTGGTTCGCCCGGAAATACATTTTGGATTGATAATGTGAAACTGGTTTATTAAAGAAATTTATTTATGAATGAGGTTGCATCCAGAGTCCGGCATCTGAGAGATGTCTTGGAACAACATAATTATAATTATTATGTTTTGTCGGCACCGACAATTTCGGACAGAGAGTTTGACGCGTTGATGAAAGAATTGGAAGAGTTAGAGAAACAACATCCGGAACTGGCAGATCCTCATTCACCTACCCAACGGGTGGGTAGTGATTTATCCAAAGAATTCCAGTCCGTACCCCATAAATATCCGATGCTCTCTTTGAGTAATACTTATTCAAAAGAAGAAGTACAGGAGTTTTATGAAAGAACAGACCGGTTTCTGAATGAACCTTTTGAAGTCGTAGGCGAATTGAAATATGATGGAACCTCTATTGCGTTGACTTATAAAAACGGACTGTTGGTACAGGCAGTTACCCGTGGAGATGGAACCCGTTGAGATGATGTGACAGCGAATGTAAAAACCATTCGTTCCATCCCTTTAAAGTTGAGAGGAACCGGTTATCCGGAAGAATTTGAAATACGGGGAGAAATCCTGCTACCCTGGGCAGAGTTTGACCGTCTAAATAAAGAACGGGCAGAGCAGGAAGAACCTTTATTTGCCAATCCCCGTAATGCGGCTTCCGGTACCTTGAAACAACAGAATCCGGCCATTGTAGCTTCCCGTAAACTGGATGCCTATTTTTATTATTAACTGGGGGAAAACCTGCCGGGAGAAGGCCATTATGAAAATCTGGAAATGGCCCGTACATGGGGAATTAAAATACCGGATGTAATACGTAAATGTTGTACAATAGAAGAGGTCTTTGAATATCTGGACTATTGGGATATCGAACGTAAAAACTTACCCGTTGCTACAGATGGTGTTGTCCTGAAAGTCAATTCACTCCGCCAGCAAAAAAACTTAGGCTTTACAGCTAAAAGTCCCCGTTGGGCTATTGCTTATAAATTCCAGGCCGAACAGGCTACTACCCGTTTGAATTCAGTATCTTTCCAGGTAGGACGTATCGGGACGATTACTCCGGTGGCAAATCTGGAGCCTGTATTGTTATCGGGTACAACTGTAAAACGGGCTTCTTTACAT
>JAJBTP010000353.1 GCA_020860805.1 Tannerellaceae bacterium
GTTTTTAATTGTTCTGACCCTGATTTTATCCGTATGTTTTGTAAAAGCGCAAAATATTCAAATGCATTATGATTTCGGACGCACCTTGTATGATGACGATTTGGCTGGTCGTCCCCTTATAACTACCACTGTTGAGATGTTTAAACCGGACAAATGGGGTAGTACTTATTTCTTTGTTGATATGGATTACAAAGATGCAGGGATTGCTTCTGCTTACTGGGAAATCTCACGTGAACTGCGCTTCTGGGATAATCCGTTTTCTGCACATGTGGAATACAATGGAGGATTAATGAATTCTTTTTCTTATAACAATGCTTATTTACTGGGAGCTACTTACACTTATAACAGTATAGACTTTAGCAAAGGTTTTACGTTCACACCTATGTATAAATATATACAGAAACATGCCAAACCAAACAGTTATCAGTTAACCGCAACGTGGTACCTACACTTTGCCAAAAACGGTTTATGTACTTTCAGTGGATTTGCTGACTTCTGGCGTGAAAAAACAGCAAATGGCCTACACATTTTCCTATCAGAGCCACAGTTTTGGGTTAATTTGAACAAACTGGATTATGTAGATGATGCTTTTAAATTAAGTGTAGGAACCGAAGTAAAATTAAGAAACAATTTCGGGGGGGGGTTAGATGGTTTTTATTGTATCCCCACATTGGCTATCAAGTGGACATTTAATTAATCAAACTGCTATATGCTCAAAAAACTACTGGGGTTTGATGCCTCTACAATGAATCTCCGGACTGAATGTATTGCCGGATTGACTGCATTTCTTACAATGAGTTATATTCTGGCTGTAAACCCGGATATATTAAGTGCAGCCTCTATGGATAAAGGTGCAGTTTTTACAGCCACTGCTTTATCTTCTGCTGTTGCCACTATTCTACTGGCTTTCATGGCAAAATTGCCTTTTGCACAGGCCCCAAGTATGGGCATTAATGCTTTCTTTGCTTTTACACTGGTAAATGGCATGGGGTGCAGTTGGGAAACAGCATTGGCAGCAGTATTTGTAGAAGGTATTGTCTTTATCCTGTTGACTATTTTCAATATCCGGGAAAAAATAGTGGACAGTATCCCTTTGAATCTGCGATATGCTATTTCCGTAGGTATTGGTATGTTTATAGCTTTTATCGGATTAAAAAATTCAGGTGTCATTGTAGATAATCCGGCAACTCTGGTTGCTTTGGGTGAATTCAATAAAATTTCTCTATTGGCAATCTTTGGTATTATTATTAGTGCGGCAATGATGTGGAAACGGATAAAGGGAGCGTTATTCTATGGTATCATGATTTGTACGGTTCTCGGAATCGTTATTGGAGTAACGGAACTTCCTTCTGGATTTTCTCCTGTATCTATGCCACAATCTATGGCACCAACTTTCCTAAAGTTTGATTTTGCTCCCCTATTGAGCCTGGATATGATTATTATCGTATTGGTATTGGTATTTATGGATATTTTCAATACTATCGGAACATTAGTGGGCGCTGCCGCACAAGGAGGTATGATGGATAAAAATGGTAAAGTACCCCGCATGAAAGAGGCTTTGATGGCTGATGCTATCGGTACTTCTGTAGGTGCAATGTTCGGAACCTCTACCGTGACTACTTATGTGGAAAGTACAGCCGGCATTGCTGAGGGTGGACGTTCAGGTGTAACTGCTCTGGTAACCGGATTACTGTTTGCTCTGACTCTTTTCTTCTCACCCCTGTTCCTTTTAGTACCCAGCGCTGCGACAACAGGTGCACTGGTTATTGTAGGAGTATTAATGATTCAGGCTGTAAAGGATATTAACTTTCAGGACATATCAGAAGCCTTACCAGCCTTTATCACAATTCTGGGTATGGTATTAACCTATTCTATTGCTGAAGGGATTGCATTGGGTCTGATTAGTTATACGTTTATTAAAATATTTACCGGACAATTCAAAAAAGTATCTATAACGCTTTACATATTAACTGCGTTATTTATTCTCCGGTATATATCCGATCAGATGTTCTGATATTATTTTAGAAATTAAAGAAGTAAGTAGATAATAATTTACTACTTGCTTCTTTAACTTCTCTGACTTCTTAAGGGGATTTAGTACTATAATCTACCCATCCCGGATTCTGTTCTAAATCAGGATTCAGAATCTGTTCCTGAATAGGAATAGGTTCAAGATAATATTTATCCAGCCACCCGGGAGGTTTATCAAAGAAAATAACATTTCCTCCGGCTGCATCATTCAGTATAGTCAGTCTATTTTCAAAATCACTGTTTCTGACTTTTACTCCCAATGCCTGATCATTTACATAATGGCCTTTTTTCCAGCGTTTCAAATCATTGAACCGGAAGCCATCACCCATTAACTCTACACGTCTTTCACGGCGTATTTCCCACAAAACCGGGTCAATCGTCTGGTCACGGGCCGGATCAAAGTCAGATGTAATCTCTACTATCTTTAAATCCGGCATATCCACACGATGTCTCAGTTTATTAATTGTATTATCTGCGACTGACTGGTTGAACTTCCCCATTTCAAACATGGCTTCTGCATAATTCAATAAAATCTCACCCATTCGGAAAAGTGGATAATTTTGTGTCGATGCACGTAAATCCATATTGTCTTCGTGACGGTTATAATATTTCCAGTAATAATATCCTAATTCTGAAGCGATAAAGCCTTGTCCGTTCGGATAATTCCTAAAGTGTGGCGACATAGAAGTTATATATCCTCCAAAATTCCGGGCAGGCAGGTACTTTCCTTCAGGAGTAGTAATCGTTTTCATCAAATCTATATATTCCCTGTCCTGTGGGTCAGTTGTATGTTCCCATTGGTCATTATTGATTGAGGTGGCAGCCGGACCGGTTACAATGATTTTATAAGGAGGCATAACAGTATAATATAACCGGCGGTCACGATTGCGGAACTCATTATACATAGTATCATCACCATCATATTTATCACTGGTTGCAATAGGTTTGCCATCTGTACAGAGATAACTTTCAACAGCATTTTTAGTTAAATCATAATACCAGGCTGATGTACGTATTGCACGTCCGATACTATGCGCACCTCCACTCACACTATTGCTATATTTACGTGCCAGAATAATTCCAGTAGTCTCACCCACAGTTAAATCCTCTGAATTATAAAGTTCATCATAATTACTCATTAATCCCGGAAATGAACTCATCAACTTTTCCGAAGCTGCAATACATGCATTCAGATAAGTTTCACTATCTGAAAGTCCGTGATATTTACGCCAGGTTCCTTCGAAGAGTCCAAATCTTGAAATAACAGCTCTTACCACATGTACATTCACAGTATTGGTGCCGTCACCTTCTTCTTTGATATGTGCTTCTACCCATAGTAAGTCATCCAACATATTTTTAGCAACTTCATCTCTTGGATTCCTTTTTCCCAGATAAATATCCCTGTCACTGTCACTCATTACCTGATCAACCCACATAACATCTCCATATCTGGTTATCAGATCGTAATAGCGAAATGCGCGGAAGAAAAGTCCGACTGCACGCCAGTGATTTTTCTCCGTATCACTCATCTCTGCATCATCAATATTTTGCAGCATAATATTCACACGACGAATAAAAACATACGCATCCGTATACTCCGAATCGGTAATTGGTTCTGTTTTTAACTGATATTTATAAGGAGACTATTCACCGGATTGAGATTTATTAAAATTATCGGAATCACACTCTGATTCATTGTGCTTAGTCGTATAAACTCCTGCATCATCACCGGTACGAAAACCACCAAAAGTAGTGTATAAACCCCATGCATATGTCTGGAAATTCTCATAAGTAACAAAAGCGTACCCTTCTGTTAGTTTATCTTTCGGATATTTTGAAAGGAAATCATCTGAACAACTCTGAAAAGAGGTACTTGCCATTATTAAAATCAGAGTAGTTATCCATGTGTATTTATAATTTTTCATATTATTCAACGATTCTATTTTACAAAGTGAAACTAAAGCCAAAAGAATAAGCACGCATTACCGGATAACCTAATCCACTGGAACCGGACCCTACAACAGTTGGGTCAACACCTTTAGGTAAATGATGGAAAGTAAAGGGATTTTCTACAGAAGTATAAACCCGGAAATTACTTAAACCGGTCTTTTGTATAAATGAGCCGGGCACTGTATACCCCAATGTTAAATTTTTTACACGTAGATAAGCTCCATTCAATAAATATCTATCTGAGATTCGATAGTTAGAGGAAAAATTACCATCCCGGGCTCCTGTTGAATAAAGACGAGGATAGGCAGCGTGGATATTGGTTGGTGTCCAATAATCTAACTGATGGGCATAAATAGTTCCATACTCATAATTAAAAGGCAAAGTTAAATCATTATCCAACCAGACATCCCGTTTTCCTACTCCCTGCAAAACGAAAGAGAATGAAAAGTTATTCCAGCCAACTCCTCCGGAAATACCATATTGCCATTTTAAAGAACTGTTTCCTATAATCCGTTGATCACCTGGATTATCCACACTATTGGCACCTTCTTTAATAACCCCATCTCCGTCATAATCTACAAATAAAATATCTCCGGGATTTGGATTTACTCCATCCGGACGTGCAATTCCTTCTTTTAATACTCCATCAATAAAATCATCTTCAGTATAATAACGGTCAAAGGTATATCCCCATATTTCTCCTATTTCCATACCTGTACGATAACGTTTATCTTTATTATTTGCATATATATCATTTGTGGCACGAAAAAGACCTGCTTCATTATAGATTTTATTAATTTTAGCCGTATAATTGTATAAATTAAATCCTACATAATAGTCTACTTTTCCAATCCGGTCATTCCATTTTAACTCTACTTTAAATCCTTCCGAACTTAGGTCTGCCACATTCTGTTCCGGAGCGGAAGCTCCTACCACACCTGGCAACTCCATAGCTACAGCCAGCATATTGCGTGTATTTCTGCGATACAAATCAACATTTGCCTGTAAACGATTTCTTAACAAAGATATATCGATTCCTAAATTATAGGTTTCAATGGTTTCCCATGTAAAGTTGTCTGTTACCAATGCAGGTGGGTTAAGTGTGGCCGGCCTATTACCATCTACAATCCACACTGCTTTATCACTCTCCATACTCGGATTAAATTTATAAGGGTCTATATTCTGATTACCCACTGTACTGTAAGAAAAACGAATTTTAAATTCCGGTACATACTCAATAAAAGGTTCCATAAACGATTCCTGCATCAATCGCCAGGCAACTGAAACAGAAGGAAAAAATCCCCATTTATGCCCATTTTGAAATTTGGACGAGCCATCATAGCGCCCATTTAATTCAAATAAGTAGCGGTTATCATAATCATAATTGACACGTCCAAAATAACCTCTTAAAGTATATTGAGTATATTTATCGGATGTTCGTTCCGGCTGGTCCTGAGCCAATGAAAAAGAAGGGACTTCATCACTGATAAAGTAAGTTCCCACATTTTTCAGCTCCTCATAATTACTAACCTCCTGGTTAAATCCCAGTAATGCAGTGACAGTATGTTTATTCCGGTTTTTAGTATAAGAACCGTATACATTCCAGGTTGAGTGAGTAGTTGTATAATTCTTTTTGGTAAGCGTAGAAGTATTACCAAATGATTCAGGCTCATATTTACCGGGAGTAGCCACTTTGATACGTTTATCATAATTGGTTTCCGTCCGGCGTAAATCATCGTAGGTAAATTCGGCATTTAAAGTTAATCCCTTTAACGGGGTTGCTATTAATTTACCGGTCATACGGGTATTAGCTCTTGCATCCAGATTGGTTCCTCCCAACCGGACTTTATTCCCGGGCGTACCAACCGGATAAATCTCACCATTAATCTCCAAATCATCCATCTCCGTATAAGAGGGAAGTGCTACAGCCCAGGTATAATCGGCATTATTAGGCATCGATTTATCTGATTTAATATAGGAGATATCAGCCTGTGCTGTAAGCCAGTTTGTTAGTTTTGCATTTAGAAATGAACGAAAGTTATACCGTTGATACCGGTCTTTATTGGTAACCATAATTCCGTCTTCGTCCACATACCCAAAAGACAAACGGTAAGAAACGGAATTGTTGCCTCCCTGAGCAGATACATTATGTTTTTGCTGGAACCCGGTCTGAAAGAAATCACTTAATAAATCTGTTTCTTTTAACGGATAGCGTGTTCCGTCCAACATGGCATATCCGGAAGGATACAGAGAAGGATTTGCATTGTAAGCATCCAGTAATTCCAACCAGGGTTCAATCATCTGACCTGTGTAATTTGACATTAATCCCATATCACTAAATGCTTGTACGGCTACACGGGGAGAAGCTTTTACCGGAAGCTCAGAGGCAGACGAAAACGTAAAATTATTATTATAACTTACCTAAATTTTCTGATTCAATTCTGCAGACTTTGTGGTTATCAGAATTACCCCAAAAGCCGAGCGGGAACCATAAATAGCCGCAGCACCTCCATCTTTTAAAATAGTGATCGTTTCTATGTCTTCCGGATTAATTAATTCTATGGAACCGGCAAAGGGGACATTATCAACCAGAATCAAGGATTCACCCCCCGTTAATACTGGTGGTACCCCGAATATTAAACTTATATTCACCTCCCGGTTCTCCGGAATCAATGGTTGTCTGCAATCCGGGCATAGTACCCTGCAATAGATTTCCAGTGTTTACTACCGGGCGGTCACCTAATATTTCACCGACTTTGATACTACTTACTGATCCTGTGAGGTTGGATTTCTTCTGTTTAGCAAATCCGACAACCACTACTTCCTCCATTAACTGAGTATCTTCTTTTAAAATAACGTTAATTATCGTTTGCCCGTCCACTACAATCGTTTGCCGGGTATATCCAACAAAAGAAAACACCAAAGTTGCATCAGAGGGTAAAGTTACATGATACCTCCCGTCCAAATCAGAAACCACGCCCTGTGTAGTGCCCAGTACATTTATATTAACTCCTGGCAAAACCTCACCGAATTCATCTGAAATAACACCGGTTACTGTTATTTGTGGACTTTGGAATATATCGTTTTCTTCCGGAATAGACGCTTTTACCGGAACCAGGATAATTTTTTTATTCTCTATTACATAATCACAATCCGGAAGAATACGATTTAATAT
>JAJBTP010000606.1 GCA_020860805.1 Tannerellaceae bacterium
GATATAAATTAAGAAAAGAAAAAGGTTGTTATATCTATTCCACTCATTGGCGTGTTGTAAAAATAGATGGGAAAACCGGAAAAATTCTATTAGGTATTCATCGTTCAACTCCGGACTGTGGAAATTTCCGGCGAAACTAAAAAGAGGCCGCTCCGTAATGAAACAACCTCTTTTATAGTATTTATTCTGCCTTATTATGATGTTTGTGCAGTTTTTATTTTTTCTTTAATAAAGACAACAGAAAGCGCAGCAAATAATAAGAAAATACCACCGGTTAATAAAGCATACATAGCATGTCCACCATAGAAATTGCGTACAATCCATCCATGGATAAGCCCGTTGGTAATTTGTGGGAAGGTAATAAAGAAGTTAAACAATCCCATGTAGGTTCCCATCTTTTCCGGAGGAAGACAATTTGATAAAATTGCGTAGGGCATAGCTAAAATACTGGCCCAGGCAATACCGATTCCAATCATAGAAAGAATCATCATATTGGTATCTGTAAAGAAATACAGAGACATGAGTCCCAAACCTCCCAATATAAGACAAACCGCATGCGTCATCTTCCGTCCCAACCGGGCTGCGATAGGTATCAATAACAGAGCAAACAACATAGCTACCAAATTATATATACCAAATAACTCTCCTACCTTATCCCCGGCCTGTGCATACTCCAGTGAAGACGGGTCAGTAACTCCATAAACATGTTCGGCAAGAGCCGGAGTAATATATACCCACATTGAAAAGAGGGCAAACCAGGCGAAAAACTGGCAAATTCCTAACTGCCACATGACCTTAGGCATATTCATAAAGTCATGAGCGATTTCTACCAGACCGTTTTTCTTTTTAACCTCACATTTATCTTCTGCTTCTTTACCACTAAATTCAGCCAGTTCAGCCGGACTATATTCTTTTGTCTTAAAAATAGTCCACATTACACTTAGAAATAAAATGGCTGCTCCTGTATAAAAAGCAAATTTCACATTGTCGGCAACTTCTCCGGGAACAGCAGTATTCGAGAATCCTATTTTTGTCATAATACTGGGGAGCCAGGAACCAACTACTGCACCGATACCTATGAGGAAGGTCTGTATCGAAAACCCTATGGTATGTTGTTTTTCCGGTAACATATCACCTACCAATGCACGGAAAGGTTCCATGGCTACATTAATAGAAGCATCCATTATCATCAGCATACCGGCACCTATCAGCATAGGAGAAAGAATTGCATGTGTGGTTTCCGGTGAAATAAATAATCCTGCATTCGGCATCAGAATTAAAGCAATAGTAGTCAGAATAGCCCCCCACCAGGAAAAACGGTCTGCGACGTCCTAAACGGCACCAGGTTTTATCTGAATAATGTCCGATAATAGGTTGGATAATCATTCCGGTAACCGGAGCGGCCAACCAGAATAAAGAGAGATGTTCAACATCCGCACCGTAGTTTTGTAGAATTCTAATTCTACTGGAGTTAGCATTTTGTAGAGCGAATCCAAACTGGATTCCCAAAAAGCCAAAGGTCAGATTCCAGATCTGCCAGAAACTTAGAAAGGGTTTTTCTTTCATGATTTAAATTTTATGGTTCATTCAATTTTATGGTCTAGCGTGACAAAAGTAACGCTTCTGTATGTAACTAAAAAGTTTCTTAATATAAAAAGCAACTGATGTATAAAGAAATTATTAACTTTGGGGCTTCAACCTGCCCAATAACAAAACAGGTTTATACGTTAAAACAAGTATAAGATGGCGAAAATAAAAGGAACTGTAATTGTTAACACGGAACGTTGTAAAGGTTGTGATCTCTGTGTAGTATCCTGCCCATCGGATGTGTTGGAATTACATCCCCGTGAAGTTAATAATAAAGGTAATAAAGGATACCATTTTGTGTACATGAAAAACCCGGATCTCTGCATTGGTTGTGCCAATTGTGGTTTAGTCTGCCCGGACGGATGTCTTACGATTTATAAAGTTAAAATATAATCAAAAGTTTCCTGATATGAACGAAGATATAAAACTGATGAAGGGTAATGAGGCTATTGCCCATGCTGCTATCCGGTACGGAGCTGATGGATATTTTGGTTATCCTATTACCCCTCAATCTGAAATTCTGGAAACCCTTATGGCGGAAAAACCCTGGGAAACAACCGGTATGGTAGTTTTACAAGCTGAAAGCGAAGTTGCTGCTATTAATATGGTATATGGAGGTGCAGGAAGTGGAAAACGTGTATTGACCTCTTCTTCCAGTCCGGGTATCAGTCTTAAACAGGAGGGTATTTCTTATATAGCAGGTGCTGACTTACCTTGTTTGATTGTTAACATCATGCGCGGAGGAGACCCGGATTAGGGACTATTCAACCCAGCCAGGCTGATTACTTTCAAACCGTAAAAGGAGGTGGTCATGGTGACTACCGTTTGATTACGTTGGCTCCTTCGTCCGTACAGGAGATGGCCGATTTTGTTGGTTTAGGTTTTGAACTGGCTTTCAGATATGCTAATCCGGTCATGATATTAGCCGATGGCATTATCGGACAAATGATGGAAAAAGTGGTACTTCCTCCCTACCAACCACGGAAAAGTGAAGCCGAAATCCGGGAGGAATCTCCCTGGGCTGCACAAGGGAAAATCAATAATCGTCCTCCTAACATTATTACTTCACTGGAACTTGATCCGGGTAAAATGGAAGAAAAAAACATTCGCTTCCAACAGAAATATAAAGAAATTGAAAACGCGGAAGTCCGCTTTGAAGAGTATCATTGTGAAGATGCGGACTACCTGTTAATTGCTTTTGGGTCGGCAGCCCGTATTTGTCAAAAAGTAGTGGAAATCGCCCGGGCTGAAGGGATTCGTTTAGGTTTGCTCCGTCCTGTCACGTTATGGCCTTTTCCTTCGAATGTTATTTCTGCGTATGCCGATCATGTCAAAGGGATGTTATCTGTAGAACTGAATGCCGGACAAATGGTTGAAGATGTAAAACTGGCTGTAAACGGGAAAGTAAAGGTGGAACATTTCGGACGTTTAGGTGGAATTGTATTTACTCCGGATGAAGTGTTAGAAGCATTGAAAACAAAGTTATTATACTAATAGATATGCGCGGAAGTAAACTGGATGATATAATGACACTACTTTTCATGTTGCTGGCTATTGCATCTGTGGTAGTCTTATTTATTGCTAATACCCGCACAGCATTCCTAGGGATAGCCGGCGTAGCTGTTATTTTAAGGATTATACAATATATCCTGAGATTCATCAAAAAATAATTGTCAATTATCAATCGTCAACTTAAAAAGTATGGAAACAAATGATATGATAAAACCGGAAAATCTGGTATATGATAAACCCCGGTTAATGAATGACAATCCGATGCATTATTGTCCCGGATGTAGTCATGGTGTCATCCATAAACTTATCGCTGAAGTAATAGAAGAGATGGGTATGGAGGATAAAACAATCGGTGTATCACCGGTTGGATGTGCTGTGTTTGCCTATAATTATCTGGATATCGACTGGATAGAAGCGGCCCACGGACGTGCACCGGCAGTGGCTACTGTATTGAAACGCCTGAATCCCGAAAAAATGATATTCACTTACCAGGGAGATGGCGACCTGGCAGCCATCGGCACAGCCGAAACTATTCATGCAGCTAACCGGGGAGAAAATATTGTTATAGTTTTTGTAAACAATGCTATTTATGGAATGACAGGAGGACAAATGGCCCCTACTACCCTGGAAGGTATGCCGACATCAACCTGTCCTTACGGACGAGATATAGCTTTAAACGGATATCCATTGAAAATCGGAGAAATTCTGGCACAGCTGGAAGGTACGTGCCTGGTAACCCGTCAGAGTGTACAAACTGCAGCAGCAGTCCGGAAAGGGAAAAAGATGTTACGGAAAGCTTTTGAAAATTCAATGAGTGGCAAAGGTACTTCCATCGTTGAATTCGTTTCTACCTGTGCTTCCGGATGGAAAATGACACCGGACCAGGCAAATAAATGGATGGTTGAAAATATGTTTCCATTTTATCCTTTAGGGGATATAAAAAATAAAGAGTAATATGAAGCAGGAAATTATCATAGCCGGCTTTGGCGGACAGGGAATCTTATCCATGGGTAAAATTCTGGCTTATTCAGGATTAATGGAAGGAAAAGAAGTTACATGGATGTCCTCTTATGGCCCGGAACAGCGAGGAGGAACAGCGAATGTAACGGTCATATTAAGTGATGAACCGATTAGTTCTCCCATCCTGAATGAATATGATATTGCCATCATATTAAACCAGCCCTCTCTGGAAAAATTTGAAGACAAAATCAAGCCGGGAGGAATACTGATTTATGACGGATATGGTATACACACAGACATCCGGCGTAAAGATATTGATGTTTACCGGGTGGATGCCATGGATACAGCTACTGAAATGAAAAATGAAAGAGCTTTCAACATGCTTATTCTGGGTGGATTATTACGGGTTTCTCCTTTGGTAGAAATAGATAATGTTATATTAGGATTAAAAAAATCTCTTCCGGAAAGGCATCATAAACTGATACCCATGAACATAGAGGCAATCCGTAAAGGTATGGAGATTATACAGAAAGTAATCTAACCTATATATGGTATTTTACTTTAACTACTTATAACTACTTTTAAATGGGGCATTCCTGTCGTAAGAATGTCCTTTATTTATATATTTGCAGTCCATGAAGAAGGGTCTATTTATATTAATATTCCTTATAACAGTTATAACCGGCGTTCGTGCACAAGGTGCCGGCGGAGCCAGATCCACAGAGCGGGGTAGTTTTTCATTATCCAACCTTTCAGGAGGAAACAGAGAAATTGCTGATAGTTTATTGGTAGCAGATACATTTGATATCAAAGGAATAACAGCTTTTCGTCTGACTCCTATGGGAGATACTTATCTTGCTCCTATGGATACTCAACGGCTTAATTCCTCCAATCAGACTTTAGTGGAAGCTAAATCACTGGCTGTAGGATATGCTTCAAACTATGGAGGACCGGCTCAGACTAAAATTTTCTCAGAACGGAAAGAAGCCAGAGATTTTATTTTTGCTGATGCGTATGATTTTTACATCACAACTCCCGAAAATGCAAAATTTTACAATACTCGTATTCCTTATACAGAAATTCTTTATACACAGGCAGGTAGCCAGCAAAATAAAGACGATCATTTCAAAGGATTACTGACTACCAATTTTGGTAAAGATGTGAATGTGGGAGGTGAAATGGATTACATCTACAGCCGTGGACATTACAATTCAAATGGTAATAAATTATTAAGTTACAGAATATTTGGCAGTTATCGTTCAGATAAATACCAATTGAATGCCTATGCCGGTAATTTTAACTTTGTTAATTATGAAAACGGTGGATTAGAAAATGATGATTATTTAATCAATCCGGAAGCTAACGCGAATGGCAGACAAACACCTACCACAAAAGACTATCCGACTATCCTTAACAATACATGGAACCGTGTAAGAGGTAAACAATTTTTCCTGACCCATCGCTATAATCTGGGATATTACAGAACTATAACCGAGATAGACGAAGAAGGTGAAGAGGAGGAAAAAGAACTATTTGTTCCCGTTTCGAGTATTATCCATACAGTAGACTACGAAGACAATCGTCGTCATTTTACGTCTACTATGGATACGATTGACAATGTTTATACCCATAAATATGGTAACATTTACGGAGTGGATCCCGGATTGACAGACCGGACTTCCATGTGGAATTTAAAAAATACGGTTGCTCTTTCTTTACGGGAAGGATTTCAGGACTGGGTAAAATTCGGATTAACAGCTTATATGCGACTGGAGAAAAGACGCTATAAATTACCTGCCAAAATTCCCGGACTGGATTATAGCGGAGATAATGAGAGTAGTAAAACACCGGGTTCTTTTGATTTCAGTATGGATCAAATATATGATGAATTTTCCACGTATGTAGGAGCCGAACTGTATAAGAAACAAGGGGCTTTATTTACATTCAACGCCAAAGGGGAACTGGCTGTTATCGGTGATGATCTGGGAGAAATGCGTCTGGATGGAGATATTCAATCCACATTTAAGTTATTTAAAAAAGAGGCCTCTGTTAAAGCTACCGGATTTTTCAGAAATGTAACTCCGGCTTTTTACCAGCGTCATTATCACTCCCGCTATTTCTGGTGGGACGAATCTTTGAAAAATATCCAGCATCTGAATATTGGGGGCGAAGTTCATTTGGCCTCAACCCGGACACGGGTAGGTGTAAATATAGAAAGTCTGCAGAATTACGTTTATTTTGGTTCTAACGGGCTTCCGCAACAATATGAATCGAATCTGCAGGTTATTACAGCACGGCTGAATCAGGATTTCTACTACCGGGCATTCGGGTGGGAAAATCAGATAGCTTATCAGCTGAGTAGTAATGAAGATGTATTACCTTTACCTATGGCAAGCCTACATTCTAACATGTATCTACATTTCAGGCTGTTTAAAGTGTTAACCTTTCAGTTAGGAGCTGAACTCTATTATAATACAGCTTACTATGCGCCTTATTATGAACCGGCTACTCAGCAATTCCAGCTTCAAAATGAAGACAACCGTATAAAAGTGGGAAATTATCCACTTATGAATGCTTATCTGAATATGCATCTGAAACAGGCACGCTTCTTCATTATGGGGTATAATCTAAGTTCCAAATTCGTAGAGCCCAATCATTTTTCTCTGCTCCACTATCCGTTGGACCCCATGTTTCTTAAAACGGGGGTAATTGTGACGTTTAATAATTAAACTACCGGGTATGAAATCGAAGAAATTACTTCTTGTTTATGTAATACTTCTTACCGTTATTCTGGCCTATATGGTGCGGCTTAGAAATAATAGGCCGGAACCACTCCTGCCGCGGGATTATCCGGAAATTGCTGAAGAGGGGATATTAAGGATGGTCACTGAATACAATAAAGAAGGATATTTTGTTATAGGTGATACGATAGAAGGGTTTCATTATGAATTAAGCCAGGCAATTTCTGAAGTCTCAGGGCTGGAAGTTCGCATTCAACTGGAAATGAGTCTGACCGAAAGCTTTAATACACTCAATAATAATCAAACAGCTATCGGTGCACGGAATATTCCG